>NZ_JBWKYU010000026.1:0-91668 GCF_059423925.1 Pseudomonas sp. GW458-11-26-14-LB4 | reverse complement strand
GAGGGTTGGGGTGAGGGGGGAAAAGATCTAAAGCGAACTCAGACCTTCAGCACACCGCGATCAAAGCTTCGCTTTAACCGCCGCCAATGCATCTTTGCCATCCACCGTTTTCACCCCATCAAGCCACTTGTCCAACACCGCCGGATTCGCCTTGATCCACGCCTTCACCGCCTCCGCATTGCTGACCTTCTTGTTCACCACCTCGGCCATGATGCTGTTCTCCATCTCCTGAGTGAACGAAAGATTGGTCAGCAATTTACCCACATTCGGACAGGCCTCGGCGTAGCCCTTGCGGGTCAGGGTGTAGACGCTACCCGTGTCGCCGAAGTACTTCTCGCCGCCCTTGAGGTAATGCATTTTCAGCTGCACGTTCATCGGGTGCGGGGTCCAGCCGAGGAAGGTGACGAATTTCTGCTTCTTCACCGCTCGCGAGACTTCGGCCAGCATCGCCTGTTCGCTGGACTCGATCAGCTTCCACTGGCCCAGGTCGAAGTCGTTCTTCTTGATGATCTCCTGCAGCGAGATATTCGCCGGCGCACCGGAGCCAATGCCGTAGATCTTCTTCTCGAATTTATCGGCGTACTTATTCAGGTCGGCAAAGTTATGCACACCCGCATCCCACACGTAATCCGGCACGGCCAGGGTGAATTCGGTGCCGTCGAGATTCTTCGCCAGTTGGGTGACGTCACCGGTGGCCACGAACTTGTCGTAGAAGCCCTGCTGCGCCGGCATCCAGTTGCCGAGGAACACGTCAACCTGGCCATCCTTCAAGCCGCCAAAGGTGATCGGCACCGCGAGGGTGTCGACCTTGGCCTTGTAGCCCATGCCATCCAGCAGAAACCCGGTGATGGCGTTGGTCGCGGCGATGTCGCTCCAGCCGGGGTCGGCCATTTTCACCGTGTCGCAGCTCTCGGCGAACGCGGATGCGCTGCCCAGTGCCAGCAGACTGACCGTCACGACTGTGGATAACTTGACCATGGACTTCCCCTTAACGTTATTGGTTTTGGCAGGGTTGTGGATAACGGGCCTTGCGCTCCAGGTCATCGAGGTCGATGTGGTTGCGCATGTACTGCTGACTGGCGTCCACCAGCGGCTGGTGATCCCAGCTCTTCAGCTTGCCGATCGTCAGCGCCTCGGAGACGAAGCGCCGGCGACGCTGGCTTTCGAGGACTTCACGGTGGATCGCCGGGATGTCCCACTTGGCCCGTGCTTCAGCAAGAAAATCGTCGAAAAGCTGGCGATGTTGCGGTGATTGGCTGAGTTCTTCCTGCTCGCGCGGATCGTTGTCCACATCGAAGAGTAGGCAAGGGTCGGTTTCGCTGTAGATAAATTTGAAGGCGCCACGGCGGATCATCATCAGCGGACTGACAGTGCCTTCGGCCATGTATTCGCCGAATACCTCGTCGTGACCGCCCTGCCCTTGCAGATGTGGCACCAACGAACGGCCATCGAGCGGCAGACTTGGTTCCAGGCTGCCGCCGGCCAGTTCGACGAAGGTCGGCAACAGGTCGGCGGTGGAGACGGCAGAGCTGACACGGCCCGATTTGAACTGACCGGGTGCACTTATCAACAGGGGCACTCGAGCGGCCATTTCGTACCAGTGCATTTTGTACCAGAGGCCCTTCTCTCCCAGCATGTCGCCATGGTCGCCGGAGAACACGATGACGGTGTCGTCCGTCAGCCCACAATCTTCGAGGGTTTGCAGAAGTTTGCCGACGTTGGCGTCGATATAACTGCATGCACCGAAGTACGCGCGGCGTGCGTCGCGGATTTTATCCACAGGCAGCGGCTTGTCCCACAGGTCGTAGACCTTGAGCAAACGCTGGGAGTGCGGATCGAGTGAATGCTGATCCGGCGTCGTCGGAAGCGGGATATTCGCATCGTCGTACAAATCCCAGAACGCCTTGGGAATCGTGTACGGATCGTGAGGGTGAGTCATCGACACGGTCAGGCAGAACGGCTGATCGCCGTCCTCGCGGATATGGTCGAACAGGTATTGCTGAGCCCTGAACACCACCTCTTCATCGAAATCGAGCTGGTTGGTACGCACGCACGGGCCGGCCTGAAGCACCGAAGACATGTTGTGATACCAGCTCGGCCGCACGTCGGGCTCGTCCCAATTCACCGCCCAGCCGTAGTCGGCCGGATAAATGTCACTGGTCAGGCGCTCTTCGTAACCGTGCAGTTGATCGGGGCCGCAGAAATGCATCTTGCCCGACAGCGCGGTGCGATAACCGAGGCGGCGCAAGTAATGCGCGTAAGTGGGAATGTCGGCGGGGAAATCGGCGGCGTTGTCGTAGGCGCCGATCTTGCTCGGCAACTGGCCGCTGACCAGGGTGAAGCGCGAAGGCGCGCACAGCGGGCTGTTGCAGTAGGCGGCATCGAACACCACGCCTTGTTCGGCGAGGCGGCTGAGATTCGGCAGTTTGATCGGCGATGGGCCGTAGAACGGCAACATTGGCGCGGCCATTTGATCGGCCATGATGAAAAGAATGTTCTTGCGCTTCATGTGATCGCGGCATTCCATAGTGAATATTTATGCGACATTGCTGCGATCGAGCATGGATTCCCCGCAATATCCGGTAAAGCCCGCGCCGGACAATGACTAGGATAAGCACAGCTTATGTATGAAGCCCTCGGTGTTTTGTCGCTGGACCTGTTGCGCGCCTTCGAGGCGGCGGCCCGTCATCGCAGTTTTACCGCTGCGGCGGTTGAGCTCGGCACGACGCAACCGGCGATCAGTCAGCAGATCAAACGGCTGGAGGAACAGCTCGGAACGCGACTGTTCGATCGCATCTACCGGGGCATCGAACTGACCGAGGTCGGCTCGATCCTGTTCGAGCAGGTTACCCTCGGTTTGCAGAATATCGACGCAGGATTGAGCGCGATCAGCACGCAACAGCAACATGAAGTGCTGCAGGTCGCCACCGATTTCGCTTTCGCCGCGTATTGGCTGATGCCGCGTCTGCACCGCTTCCATGAAGCTTATCCACAGGTGGACGTGAGCCTGGTCACCAGCGAACGCAATCACAACATGCTGCGTCCGGATATCGACGTTGCCGTTCTGTTCGGCGACGGTCGCTTCAAACAGGGCGAAAGTCACTGGTTGTTCAGCGAAGAAGTGTTTCCGGTGTGCAGCCCGCAACTGCTCAAGGATCGCCCCCTGCCCTTGCCGGCCCAGGCATTGATGGAGTTTCCGCTGCTGCACCTGCGCGGGGAAAACAGCAGTAACTGGTTCGATTGGAGCGGTCTCTTCCGCGCACTGAACATCAGCACGCCGCCAGCCCCGGGCCAGCTGCGCTTCGACAATTACACCTTGTTGATTCAAGCCGCGATTGGCGGTCAGGGTGTGGCGATCGGCTGGCGGCACCTTGTGGATAACTTGCTTACCCAGGGTCTGCTGTGCCGGCCGATCGCCGAAACCACCCTGTCGCGCCTCGGTTATTACGTGGTGCTGCCGCAGCGCAAACGCCGGGGCGCGTTGATCCAGACGTTCGTGGATTGGCTGATGGCTGAACAGGCGAGCAGCGCCGAATCCTTGGCCGGGCTGGCGCTGCCGTCGATTGCGGTGTAACGGATCAAGAGGCGGCGACAAAATCCACGTGCTGGCGCAGATGCAAATTCAGCCGCAGCTCATCGGCAATGCCCACCGCCACCCGGTTCAGGCGCTCCAGCGGTTCGGCCAGACCCGGTTCGAGCGTGCGGCCGACCTGATTGAAATGCTCGATCGTCAGCCCGGCGACGCTGCGCGGTGCGTTCACCAGCGTCCAGTGCAGCGGGCTGCTTTGCAGGGCTTCGCGCACTTCTTCGGCGGCGTGGCGTTGCAATGGGTCTGCGTTTTCCGGATCGTCCAGTGCTTCGAATTCGCCGATGACAAACAGTCGCGAGATGTTCGCCGCCTGCAATCCGTCGATCAACGCATCCACCGCCAGCACCTGTTCCACCGGCCCCAGCACCACGGATTTCTCGACATGATCGCTGCTCAGCGGCAAGCCTGGCGCATTCAGCAGGCAGATCACCGCCGTGCTGCCGGCCACGCTCTGATTGACCCGCTCGGCATCGAGCAGATCGCCGCTTTTGGTGCGCAGCCCCGGCCGTGGCGCGAGCGCCGTCAGATCGTCGAGGATCGCGATGACTTCGTGCTGGCGACGCAGCAGTTCAGCCATCAACGCACTGCCCAGGCTACTCATGGCACCATAGAGCACCACTTTCACCGCCGGGGTTTCGGCATTTTTCATGGCTGAGGTCCCTTTTGTTTTCCCTTGTATGGCGTGTGACATACGGGCAACGCCGAGGGTTCGAACCGATTCAGAGGGTTTGCGATGCAGACGATCAAGGGTTATCACGCCCACGTTTATTTCGACGCCAGCACGATCGAACAGGCGCGGGCGCTGTGTGAGCAGGCCGCGCAATTATTCCCATTGAAGATGGGCCGCGTGCATGAACGTCCGGTCGGCCCGCACCCGGACTGGAGCTGCCAGCTGGCCTTCGGCCCGGAGTTGATCGGCGATGTGCTGCCGTGGCTGGCGCTCAATCGCAAGGGACTGGTGGTGTTCCTGCACCCGGACACCGGCGATGACTTGCTCGATCACACCGAACACGCGATCTGGATGGGCGCGATGCGGCCGCTGGATCTGTCTGTTTTTTAATCAGATGGTTTCTTCGGGCTCGCCCGGCAAATGCTCGTCCAGGTGCAGCCACGGCAACTGGCTGTCGGTCCAGATATGCCGCTCGGCGGCGGCCAGTTCTGGATGATCCAGTGTGGCAATCGTCAGATCGATGCTCTCGGGACTGAGCAACGTTACCAGCGCCAGTTGTGCGCCGCAGTTCGGACAGAAGAACCGGGCGCAACTGGTCGATGAGTCATAGCGCGAAGGCGTCCCCGCCAGCCACTGGAAGTTCGCCGCCGGCAGCGTGATCCAGGTAGTGACGATGCCACCGCTGACCTTTCGACAGATCGAACAATGACAGTGGGCGATGTCCTGCAACGCGCCGCTGAACTGATAGCGGATATGTCCGCAATGGCAGCCACCGCCGTGCAACTCAGTCATCGCCCTGCCCTCCGCTTCCCGTGTTCATTGACTCTAGCCCGCATCCGACGGCCGGTTGGCCGTTCGCCCAAAGCTTTCTTGCGCGAAAGGTAGCTGAAAGGTTCCCCGATTAGGATCGCCCCCACTGCCGGCAACAGACCGGTTGGCCAACGCGTGTGATTGCTCGCACGACAGGCCCAATTAACAACAACAATGGTGATTCTGATGTCCTCTGTAACCCGCCTCCTCCCACGCCTTTTTTCTGACACTCCGCTCGTACGCCTCGTGCTTCCCGTTCTGCGCTGATCCCGCCGATCCGCTCACTTACCTAGCCGCGCTACGCCTGGAGTATTCCCATGCTGACTTTCCTTGGCTTTGCCATGGTCATCACGTTCATGTTCCTGATCATGACCAAGCGCCTGTCTGCGCTGATCGCTTTGATCATCATCCCGATCCTGTTCGCTTTGTTCGGTGGCTTTGCGCCGAAGATCGGCCCGATGATGCTCGAAGGTATTACCAAGCTTGCGCCGACCGGCGTGATGCTGATGTTCGCGATTCTGTATTTCGCCCTGATGATCGACTCCGGCCTGTTCGACCCGGCCGTGCGCAAGATCCTCAAACTGGTCAAGGGTGACCCGCTGAAGGTTTCGGTCGGCACCGCCGTACTGGCGCTCGTCGTTTCCCTCGATGGTGACGGCGCGACCACTTACATGATCTGCGTGGCCGCCATGCTGCCGCTGTACAGCCGCATCGGCATGAGCCCGCGGATCATGGCCGGTCTGATCATCCTCGCCGGCGGCGTGATGAACATGACCCCATGGGGTGGCCCGACCGCCCGTGCCGCCAGTGCGCTGCACGTGGACCCGTCGGACATTTTCGTACCGATGATCCCGGCGATGGCTGCCGGTGTGGTGGCGATCCTGATCATTGCCTACTTCTACGGCAAACGTGAGCGTGCGCGTCTGGGTGAGCTGCACCTGATCGGCGACGAAATCGATCACAGCGAAATCAGCGTTTCGCAATTCCCGGATGCCCGCCGTCCGAAACTGATCTGGTTCAACGGCCTGCTGACCCTGGCCCTGATGTGCACTCTGATCGCCGGCCTGTTGCCGCTGCCGGTGCTGTTCATGGTGGCGTTCAGTATTGCCATGATCGTCAACTACCCTTGCCTGCAAATGCAGAAGGATCGCGTCGCCGCCCACGCCGGCAGCGTGCTGTCGGTGGTCAGTCTGATCTTCGCGGCAGGCATTTTCACCGGTATCCTGTCGGGCACCGGCATGGTCGATGCGATGTCGAAAAGCCTGCTGGCGGTGATCCCTGATTTCCTCGGCCCGTACCTGGCGGTGATCACGGCGCTGGTGAGCATGCCGTTCACGTTCTTCATGTCGAACGATGCGTTCTACTACGGTGTGTTGCCGGTGTTGTCCGAAGCGGCCAGCCATTACGGCATCACCGCGGTGGAAATGGCCCGTGCCTCGATCGTCGGTCAGCCGGTTCACCTGCTGAGCCCACTGGTGCCGTCGACATACCTGCTGGTCGCACTGGCGGGGATCGAGTTCGGCGATCATCAGCGTTTCACCCTGAAGTGGGCAGTGCTGGTCTGCCTGTGCATACTGGTCGCAGCCTTGCTGTTGGGGACTTTCCCGCTGTTCAGCACGTTGTAACGGCACCAAACTCACCAGGACGCCAGCTGATTGCTGGCGTCCTGGTTTAACACTCGCTCAAAGGAATACACATGGAATGGCTGACCAACCCTGAGATTTGGGTTGCCTTCTTCACCCTGACCGCCCTGGAAATCGTTCTGGGCATCGATAACATCATCATGATTTCGATCCTGGTCAGCCGCATGCCCAAACACATGCAGCAGCGCACCCGGATCTTCGGTCTTGGCCTGGCCATGATCACGCGGATCCTGTTGCTGCTGTCGATCACCTGGGTCATGCGCCTCACCGCCGACCTGTTCGAAGTGTTCGGCCAGGGCATTTCCGGTCGCGACCTGATCCTGTTCTTCGGTGGTCTGTTCCTGCTGTGGAAAAGCTCCCAGGAGATGTACCACGCGCTGGAAGGTGAAGATGAGAGCGACGAGACGCCTGGCGGCAAGGGCGGCAATTTCCTCTACACCATCATCCAGATCGCGATCATCGACATCGTGTTCTCGCTGGACTCGGTGATCACCGCCGTCGGCATGGTGTCCCACGTTCCGGTCATGGTTGCGGCGATCATCGTGGCCGTGCTGGTGATGATGCTGGCCTCGGGCAAGATCAGCGAGTTCATCGACAAGCACCCGTCGCTGAAAATGCTTGCGCTGTCGTTCCTGCTGGTGGTCGGTACCGTGCTGATTGCCGAGTCGTTCGACGTGCACGTACCGAAAGGCTACGTCTACTTCGCCATGGCGTTCTCGCTGGCGGTCGAAGCGATCAACATCAAGATGCGCACCGCCATCGCGAAAAAACGCAAACAGCAGGATCCGGTGAAACTGCGCAAGGATATTCCGGGTCAGTAACCCGAACGCTGCGCAACAGATCAAAGGGCCTTCGGGCCCTTTTTTCATGGCCGCATGAACCTGTTTTCATGACGCTTTTGTTTCAATCCCCGCTTTAGCTGTGCAATGCTGGCGCCCAGACCGTTAGCCAACTACAGCTTAAGTATCAGAACGTAGAAATTGCGCGGTACCGTCCACTTGCCCCTCTGGGGCGCTGCCATTACAGGGGGTCTGCATGCTCACCCTGCTCAATTTGCTCTCTGCCGTGGCCCTGCTGATCTGGGGCACGCACATCGTCCGAACCGGCATCCTGCGGGTGTACGGCACCAATCTGCGCCATGTGATCGGCCAGAACATGTCCAAACGCTGGCTGGCCTTTGTCGCCGGCATCGTTGTCACTGCGATGGTGCAGAGCAGCAACGCCACCGCCATGCTCGTGACGTCGTTTGTCGGTCAGGGCCTGATGGCGTTGACTCCGGCCCTGGCGACCATGCTGGGTGCCGACGTCGGTACGGCACTGATGGCGCGGGTGCTGACGTTCGACCTGTCGTGGCTGTCGCCGCTGCTGATTTTTATCGGGGTGATTTTCTTTCTGTCGCGCAAACAGACGCGGCTCGGGCAGATGGGCCGTGTGGCCATCGGGCTGGGGCTGATCATTCTGGCGCTGCAACTGATCGTCGAGGCCGCCGCGCCGATCACCCATGCCCAAGGGGTGAAGGTGATTTTCGCCTCGCTGACCGGCGATATCCTGCTCGACGCCCTGGTCGGTGCGTTGTTCGCGATGATTTCCTACTCGAGCCTGGCGGCCGTTCTGCTGACCGCGACGCTCGCCGGCGCTGCGGTGATCAGTCTGCCGGTGGCGATCGGTCTGGTGATCGGCGCCAACATCGGCAGCGGCGTGCTGGCGTTCATGAGCACCAGCATGCAGAACGCCGCCGGCCGGCAGGTGGCGCTGGGCAGCCTGCTGTACAAACTGATCGGGCTGCTGCTGATCATTCCGGTGCTCGACCCGCTGGTGCACTGGATCGACAGCCTGGATTTCAGTCCGCAGGAAATGGTCATCGGCTTCCACCTGCTCTACAACACCGCGCGTTGCCTGATCCTGCTGCCGAGCGTCGGGCCGATGGCGCGGCTGTGCGCCTGGCTGCTGCCGGAGCGGCCGGAGGTCAACGGCACCGCCAAGCCGCGTCACCTCGACGCCACCGCGCTGGTCACGCCGAGTCTGGCGCTGGCCAACGCCGCTCGGGAAACCCTGCGCATGGGCGACCTGATCGACAACATGCTCGACGCGACCCTCGACGTGCTGCGCGGCAAGCAGACCGCCATCACTCAGGAAATGCGCAAGCTGACCGATGACGTCGAAGCGCTGTACAGCGCGATCAAGCTGTACCTGGCGCAGATGCCCCGCGAAGATCTCGGCGAGCAGGACAGTCGGCGCTGGGCGGAGATCATCGAGCTGGCGATCAACCTCAAACTGGCCAGCGACCTGATCGAACGCATGCTGCGCAAAGTGCAGCAGCAGAAGACTTCTCAACGCCGGTCGTTCTCCGAAGACGGCCTGGAAGAACTGGCCGGGCTGCACCAGCAACTGATCGCCAACCTGCGGCTGGGGCTGTCGGTGTTCCTCAGCGGCGACAAGGAAAGCGCCCGCCAGTTGCTGCGCGAGAAACGTCGCTTTCGCGCACAGGAACGGCGTCTGGCCCACGCTCATGTCAGCCGGTTGCAACGTAAGATCGTGCAGAGTATCGAGACCAGTTCGTTGCACCTGGAGTTGATTGCCGACATGAAACGCCTGAACTCGCTGTTCTGCAGCAGCGCCTATGTGGTGCTGGAAACTTCCGATACCGGCGCGCTGGCGGCGGACGATATGGCGGACATCACGCATTCGCCTTGAACGTCTGGGGTTGTGGTCAGTCAGTAACTCAAGGTTCGGCCTCGCGGCCGGACTGACGACACGGATCTCCAATTCAGCCGTATGGAAGCTCGTTATGCGTTGCCTGTTGTTCGCCTGTCTGTTGCTCGGTTCCCTGCCCGCCTTCGCCCTGGATCGTTTTCAGGTCGAAGGCTATGCGCTGCCCAACGGTTTGCAATTGCTGCTCAAGCCCGGGACCGAGCGTGGGCACGTGGCGATCCGGCTGGTGATCGGTGTCGGTCTCGACGATTTCGACTGCAATGAAAAGGAGCTGCCGCACCTGCTCGAACACTTGCTGTTCAGCGGCATCGACGCCACCGGCGAAGGTGGCCTCGAAGAGCGCATGCAGGCCCTCGGCGGTGACTGGAACGCTTTCACCAGCAACGCCGACACCACCTTCGTCATCGAAGCCCCGGCGAAAAACCAGCGCAAGGTCCTCGACCTGCTGCTGGACCTGCTGACTCAGACCCGCTTCGACGACAACGCGATCAACGCTGCCAAGCGAGTGGTCGAGCGTGAGGACGGCGGTCATTACACCCGGCTGCAACGCTTTCTCGACCGGCAGGACCTGGGCCACACCGCGAGCAATCAGCTGGCGGTCGAACTGGGCCTCAAATGCCCGCAGCGGGCCGAGGTCGATGGCCTGACCCGCGAACAGTTGGAGAAGGTGCGCAAGGCCTGGTACGCGCCGAACAACATGACCCTGATTGTCGTCGGCGACCTCGACAAGCTGTTGCCGGCCTATCTGGAACGGGCATGGGGCGCGCTGGAAGCGGTCGACCCGAGCGAACACCGTCCGCTGCCGGACATCCGCGCCAGCGCCGCTCACGAACGCACGATCACTCGCGGCTTCATCGGCAACAGCGCCAAGCTGCACTGGCTGGTGCCGGAGCCGGTGCTGGACGATCAGTACGACGAAACCTTCGACCTGCTCAAGGAATATCTGGAGTGGGCGCTGTATCGCCAATTGCGCCTGAACCACGGTTTGTCCTACGGGCCGTGGGCCGAGCGCGAGGTGTTCGGCGGCGTCGGTTTCATGAGCCTCAACGCCGACCTGGATCGCGGCGACATTGCCGAAGCCGAACAAGTGCTGGAAGACCTCAAGGCCGACCTGCTGAAAAACGGCCTTGATGCCGATACCTTCAATCGCTTGAAACAAGCCGCCATCGCCCATCAGGCCTGGGCCGTGCAAGGCACCAGCGCCATGGCCGACTATTACTGGAGCGCGTTGGGCGACTACGAAGATGGGCGCTTCGCTGATCCTGCGCGGGAGCTGCAAGGCGTGACGTTGGAGGCGGCGAACAAGGCCATGCGCGAGTTGCTGCTGCAACCGGGCTATCTGCGGATCGAGAAACCGCTGCTCAGCGACGATCAGGTGTTGTGGCTGCTGGCGGGCGGATTGGGCGTGCTGGTGCTGATCCTGCTCGGCTGGCGCCTGCATCGGCGCAAATCCGTGCACCCAGACTGACCGGCAGCCTCGCCACACGGCCCGGCGGGCGGTACTCTGTCGGGGTTTTTTCCTCGACTGTCGTGAACCGCCCAAATGTCTAAATTGACCCTACTGATCCAGCGCATTCTCGAACTGATGAAGCGCTACCCCGGGGTCATTGCGCTCGGCGGTTTCATCTCCGGGGTCGGCAGTTTCATTCTGGTCGACCGGCAACAGGGGCTGGCGAGCTGGATCACCACGATCATGCTGCTGAGCTGGATCTGGCTGATGCTGGAAAACAGCCTGACCAAGCTGTTCACGCGGATCTTCAAACGGGAAATCCCCCAGCCGCTGCTGCGTTACGCGACGCAGATGATCCACCAGGAAAGCCTGTTTTTCGTCCTGCCGTTCTTCTTCATCACCACCACCTGGAACAGCGGCCAGCTGTTTTTCACCGGGCTGCTGTGCATCGCGGCGCTGATCTCGATCGTTGACCCGCTCTACTACAAATGGCTGGCGCCACGGCGCTGGGCGTTCCTCGCGCTGCACACCCTGACCCTGTTCGCCGCCCTGCTCACCGCGCTGCCGGTGATCATGCACCTGACCACCTCGCAAAGCTTCAAATGGGCGCTGGGGATTGCGGTGGTGTTGTCGTTCCCGAGCCTGGCGTCGATCTTCCCGATCCGCACCGTGCGCAACGCGCTGGCGATCCTGTGTATCACGGTCGGCATCGGTGGCGTCGGTTGGGTCCTGCGTTCGTGGGTGCCGCCGGCGACGCTGTGGATGACCGACGTGGCGATCAGCACTCAGGTGCAGGACCGGGTTCCGGGCGCCAGCCTCAAGGAAGTCAGCGCCGAACAGATCCGTGGCGGCGGGCTCTATGCCTACACCGCGATCAACGCGCCGCGCGGGCTTGATGAGCGGATTTATCACGTCTGGCAATTCAACGGCAAAGAGGTCGACCGCATTGCCCTCGACATCCACGGCGGGCGCAAGGAAGGCTACCGGGCCTGGACTCACAAACAGAATTTCCCCGGCAACCCGGCAGGCAAATGGCAGGTGCGGGTGTTGACCGAGGACGGTCAGGTGATTGGCGTGCTGCGCTTCGAAGTCACGGACAGCACACCGACCAAAGAAAAGTAACCGTGTTCGTGCTATTACGTATGCCAGCGTATTCAGCCGAACAAGCACGGAGCTTATGACCAGCAGCCCAATGACCGGCAGTGCCCGCCTGGACACCTCGATCACCCCTGCCCGCCTGCGGGTCACCGGGGACTGGACGCTTGCCCATTACGCCGACCTCAAGCAACTGAGCGAAACGCTCCACGGCCAGTACGACGCCAACACCCCTATCGATCTCAACGGCCTCGGCGCCCTCGACACCGCCGGCGCGTCGCTGCTCGTAGAACTGCTCGGCTCCGAGCGGCTGGGAAAATCCGCCGAACACCCTGACTGCACGATTTCCAGCGCCGACCGCGCCTTGCTGCAAACCGTGTATCGCTCGCTGACCGACTTCTGCGTGCCGATCAAGGAACCGGAAATCAGCGTCAGCGTGCAATTGCTGACCCGCATCGGCCGGGCCGTCGACACGGTCTGGCAAGACACCCTGCAATTGCTCGGCTTCGTCGGCCTGATCCTCGAAACCATCGCCCGCAGCCTGTTCCGACCCAAGCGCTGGCGGATCACGCCGATGATTGCGCACATCGAACAGACCGGCCTCGACGCCGCGCCCATCGTCGCGTTGCTGACCTTTCTGGTGGGCGCGGTGGTGGCGTTCCTCGGGGCGACGGTGCTGGCCAGTTTCGGTGCCAGCGTGTTCACCGTGGATCTGGTGGGCTTCGCCTTCCTGCGCGAGTTCGGGGTGCTGCTCACGGCGATCCTGATGGCCGGCCGCACCGCCAGTGCCTTCACCGCGCAGATCGGCTCGATGAAGGCCAACGAGGAAATCGACGCGATTCGCACCCTCGGCCTCGACCCCATGGAATTACTGGTGGTGCCCCGGGTGTTGGCGCTGCTGGTGGCGCTGCCGATGCTGACCTTTCTGGCGATGATCTGCGGGATCGTCGGTGGCGCAGTGGTCTGCGCGGTGTCGCTGGATATCTCGCCGGCGATGTTCCTGTCGCTGTTGCAAAGCGACATAGGGATTCAACATTTCCTGGTGGGCCTGGTCAAAGCCCCGATCTTCGCGTTCCTGATTGCCGCCATCGGCTGTCTGGAAGGCTTCAAGGTCAGCGGCAGCGCCGAATCGGTCGGCGCCCACACCACCTCAAGCGTGGTGCAATCGATTTTCGTGGTGATCGTGCTCGATGCGGTCGCCGCGTTGTTCTTCATGGAGATGGGCTGGTGAGTCGTCTACCCCGCGCGCCCTCCGAGGCGGTGATCGAAGTCCGTGGCCTGTGCAATCGCTTCGGCCGTCAGAGCGTGCACGAGAACCTCGACCTCGACTTGTACAAAGGCGAGATCCTGGCCGTGGTCGGCGGCTCAGGCAGCGGCAAATCGGTGTTGCTGCGCAGCATCGTCGGCTTGCGCCGGCCCAGCGAAGGCATGGTCAAGGTGTTCGGCCAGAACCTGCCGAGCTTGCCGGAGCATGAGCGTTCGTTGATCGAGCGGCGCTTTGGCGTGCTGTTTCAGAAAGGCGCGCTGTTCTCGTCGCTGACCGTCACCGAGAACGTCGCCCTGCCCCTGATCGAACACGCCGGGCTCAGCCGCGACGACGCCGAGCATCTGGCGGCAGTGAAGCTGGCGCTGGCCGGGCTGCCGCTGTCGGCGGCGGACAAGTACCCGGCCTCGCTGTCCGGCGGCATGATCAAGCGCGCGGCACTGGCCCGGGCGCTGGCGCTGGACCCGGACATTCTGTTTCTCGACGAACCCACTGCCGGCCTCGATCCGATTGGCGCGGCGCAGTTCGACCAATTGATCCTGACCCTGCGCGACGCGCTGGGCCTGAGCGTGTTTCTGGTGACCCACGACCTCGATACGCTCTACACCATCACTGACCGCGTCGCGGTACTGGCGCAGAAGAAAGTGCTGGTGGCCGGTCCCATCGACGTGGTCTCGGAAACCGATGACGCGTGGATTCACGAATACTTCCACGGCCCTCGCGGCCGCTCGGCGCTGGACGCCGCCAAACAGCTCAACGAGGTCTGACATGGAAACCCGAGCCCATCATGTATTGATCGGCCTGTTCACGGTGATTGTGGTGGCGGGCGCCCTGCTCTTCGGTCTGTGGCTGGCCAAGTCCAGCGTCGACACCGAGTTCAAGGATTACGAAGTCGTCTTCAACGAGGCGGTCAGCGGGCTGTCCCGCGGCAGTCCGGTGCAGTACAGCGGGATCAAGGTCGGCGATGTGGTCAGCCTGCGCCTTGATCCGAAGGACCCGCGTCGAGTGCTGGCACGCATTCGCCTGGCCGGCGACACGCCGGTCAAGGAAGACACCGAGGCCAAACTGGCCTTGGCCGGGATCACCGGCACGTCGATCATCCAGCTCAGCGGAGGCACGCCGCAAAGCCCGAAACTCAAGGGCCATGACGGCAATCTGCCGACCATCGTCGCCTCGCCTTCGCCCATCTCGCGGCTGCTCAGCGACAGCAACGATTTGATGAGCGGGGTCACGACGTTGCTGAGTAATGCCAATCAGATGTTCTCTGCCGACAACATCGAGCGCGTGAGCAAAACCCTTGAACATCTGGAGCAGACCACCGGCTCGATCAACGATCAGCGCGGCGACCTGCGCCAGGCCATGCAGCAACTGGCGACGGTCGGCAAACAGGCCGGCAACATGCTTGAACAGACGTCCGCGTTGATGCGCAACGCCAACGGCCTGCTCAACGATCAGGGCAAACAGGCGCTCGGCAGCGCCGAGCAGGCGATGAAATCCCTGGAGCAGAGCAGCGCCACCATCAATGGTCTGTTGAGCAAGAATCAGAATTCCCTCGACAGCGGCATGCAGGGCCTCAACGGCCTGGCCCCGGCGATCCGCGAACTGCGTGAAACCCTGAATTCGCTGCGCGCCATTTCCCAACGCCTGGAGGCCAACCCCAGCGGTTACCTGCTGGGCAGTGACAAGAACAAGGAGTTCACGCCATGAAGCTGATTCGCCTCGCCCTCCTCGCCGGCTTCACGCTGATCAGCGCGTGCTCGATCCTGCCCAAGTCCGAACCGTCGGATGTCTATCGCCTGCCGACGGCACAGGCGCCCGCCTCGGCCAGTTCGGCATCTACCCAGCACTGGTCGCTGCGCCTGAACAAACTGCAGGCCAGTGAAGCGCTGAACCGGCCGAGCATCGCGGTGATTCCTCAGGGCGATGTGATCAGCAGTTACAAGGCCTCGCGCTGGAGCGATCCGGCGCCGGTGCTGGTGCGTAACCGCTTGCTCGATGGCTTCCAGCGCGATGGCCGGGTGTCGCTGTTGAGCACCGACGACAGCAATTTCCAGGCGGACCTGGAACTGGGTGGCAGCCTGCAGGCGTTTCAGACCGAGTATCAGGGCACGCAGGCCAGCGTGGTGGTGCGGGTCGATGCGTTGCTGGTGCGCGGTTACGACCAGCGGATCCTCGCCAGTCGCCGCTTCGAAGAACGTCAGCCGCTCAGTGATGTGAAGGTGCCGGCGGTGGTGGCCGGCTTCGGTCAGGCCAGTGATCGCCTCACCGCGAAGGTGGTGGCGTGGGCGGTGGAGCAAGGGCAGAAAGTTGCCCCACCTGCCCGGCCCTGAATATCAGCCGAAGAACCAGTAGCAGACGCCGATAGCGCCGAGCACACCCGCCAGCTCGGCCAGCAGCGCGCAACCGACGGCATGCCGGGCGCGCTGAATGCCCACCGCGCCGAAGTACACCGCCAATACGTAGAACGTGGTTTCGGTGCTGCCCTGGATCGTCGCCGCCACCAGCGCCGGGAAGCTGTCCACGCCCGAGGTCTTCATCGTTTCGATCAGCATCGCCCGGGCGGCGCTGCCGGAGAACGGTTTGACCATCGCCGTCGGCAGCGCGTCAACGAAGCGTGTGTCCCACCCTGCCCACTCCACCAGATGACGGATGCCGTCGAGGCCGAAATCCAGTGCGCCCGATGCACGCAATACACCGATCGCGCAAAGCATCGCCACCAGATACGGCAGCAGGTTCTTGGCGACGTCGAAACCTTCCTTCGCGCCTTCGACGAAGGCCTCGTAAACCTTCACCTTGCGCAACGCGCCGATCACCAGGAACAGCATGATCAGGCCGAACAGCGTCAGGTTGCCGAGGATCGACGACAGGCCCGCCAGCGCAGTGGCCGACATTGTCGCGAGCAACGCCATGAAGCCGCCGAGGATCAGCGCGCCGGGAATCAGGTAAGCCAGCACCACCGGGTCCCACACGCGCAGGCGCTGCATGAACGCCACCGACAGGAAGCCGACGATGGTCGAGCAACTGGTCGCCAGCAGGATCGGCAGGAACACCAGCGTCGGGTCCGGCGCGCCTTGCTGGGCGCGATACATGAAGATCGTCACCGGCAGCAGGGTCAGGGACGAGGCATTCAGTACGAGGAACAGGATTTGCGCGTTGCTGGCGATGGTCGAGCTGGGGTTGAGCTCTTGCAGCGCCTTCATGGCTTTAAGGCCGATCGGCGTGGCGGCGTTGTCCAGGCCCAGACCGTTGGCGGCGAAGTTCAGGGTGATCAGGCCCAGCGCGGGATGTCCGGCTGGAACTTCCGGCATCAGCCGCAGGAACAGTGGCCCGAGCACTTTGGCCAGCCATTCAACGATGCCGGCCTTTTCGGCAATGCGCAGGAAGCCCAGCCACAGGGTCAGCGTGCCGAACAGCAGCACCATGACTTCGACCGACAGCTTGGCCATGGCAAAAATGCTTTCCACCATCGCCGCGAAGATCCCGGCGTTGCCGCCGATCAGCCATTGCCCCAGCGCCGAAACGGCTGCCACGACGAAGAAGCCAAGCCACAGGCCATTAAGCATCAGTCAAATCCCCCGGAAGATGCGGCGAATGATAGCGGGGTCGCCAGAAACGACAAACCCCGGATTTCTCCGGGGTTTGTTGGTAAGGCTTGCATCAACCACTGTGGGAGCGGGCTTGCCCGCGATGGCGGTGTTCATTCAGCGAATATGTTGAATGTGCGCACCTCATCGCTGGCAAGCCAGCTCCCACAGGGTTTTGCATCAGTTTTTGGAGATTTCACCGGCCGGCAGTTTTTCCTTGCTGCGCCAGTGCGGCAGCGAGTTCCAGTAGCGCTGGCCCTTGGCGTCGTCGTACATGCCTTCCCAGCGGGCGATGACCAGTACGGCGAGGGCGTTGCCGATCACGTTCAGGGCGGTACGCGCCATGTCCATCACACGGTCGACACCGGCGATGAAGGCCAGGCCTTCCAGCGGGATACCCACGCTGCCCAGAGTGGCCAGCAGTACCACGAAGGACACGCCCGGCACGCCGGCGATACCTTTGGAGGTCACCATCAGGGTCAGGACCAGCAGCAGTTGCTGGCTGATCGACAGGTCAATGCCGTACAGCTGGGCAATGAAGATCGCCGCGATGGACTGGTACAGGGTCGAACCGTCGAGGTTGAACGAGTAGCCGGTCGGTACCACGAAGCTGCAGATGGCTTTCGGTGCGCCGTAGGCTTCCATCTTCTCGATCACGCGTGGCAGTACGGTTTCCGAGGAGGCGGTGGAGTAAGCCAGCACCAGCTCATCCTTGAAGATGCGCATCAGCTTGATCACCGAGAAACCGAACAGCTTGGCGATCAGGCCCAGAATCACGAAGGCGAAGAAGGCGATGGCGACGTAAACCAGGATCACCAGCTTGGCCAGCGGCAGCAGCGAGGCGAAACCGAAGTTGGCCACGGTCACCGCGATCAGAGCGAATACGCCGATCGGGGCGTAGTTCATGATCATGTGGGTGACTTTGAACATGCTTTCCGAGACGCCCTGGAACATCTTCACCAGCGGCTCGCGCAGGTCCGACTGCAGGCTCGACAGACCGAGACCGAACAGCACGGAGAAGAAGATGATCGGCAGCATTTCGCCGCGGGCCATGGCCGCGAAGATGTTCGACGGGATCAGGTTGAGGATGGTCTCGATGAACGCGTGTTCATGCTGCACTTCGGCGGCGGTCGCCTGGTACTTGGAGATATCGACGGTGCCCAGGGTGCTCATGTCGATGCCGGCACCCGGATGGAACAGGTTGGCCAGCAGCAGGCCGACAACAATGGCGATGGTAGTGACGATTTCGAAGTAGATGATGGTCTTCAGGCCGATGCGCCCGAGCTTCTTGGCGTCGCCCACGCCGGCAATGCCGACGATCAGGGAAGAGATGACGATCGGGATCACGATCATCTTGATCAGACGGATAAAGATATCGCCTGCCGGTTGCAGGACGTTGCTGATCCACCAGGCCTTCTCGGCACTGAAATGGTTGAGCAACGCACCGATTGCAATCCCCAATACCAGACCGATGAGGATCTGCCAGGCGAGGCTAAGCTTTGCCTTCTTCATTATCTTTACCCTTACTTGCGTTTGACTCAGGCACATGCAGGAACTGGAACGCTCATCAGCGGAAAAGTCTGTGCATCTGCCTCCGTATAAGGTGCCCCGAAGCGCGTGTTTACGGCTCTCCGGCAGGCGAAAAAAGGCGCAACTATTCCGATGCAAGGTTGCGCCGTCTAATGCCGTAAACGCCTACCCTATGCCGAATCGGCATGAGCTTTTTTAAATGAAACTGGCGTCCCAACCGGTTCGAATACGACATTTCGGCAGGCATAAGTGCCGTGAACCGGCCATTACAGCGTAGGTTGGTTATTTTTTGAACGAGTGATTTCGACGAAAAATTTGGGAAAAAGCCTACGTTCGGAAACTAAATGTCCGACTTGGTGGATCGACTCTTTCTCGATATACGGTCGCGACGAAACACCGCGAAATGCTTTAGCACGCAGTGTGGGCGATAAAAATGAAGAGCAGGACGCTCTGGATCAACATTTTGTCGTGTTGAAAGCTCAGCGCAAGTCCGTCAAACCGCTTCGGTTGGCGAACTTGCGTCGCAGCTTTTACCCTGACCCGGCCCTCATCGCAGGCACTCCCTGTACCCGTAGGTCACTCCGACCCTGCAACAGTCAGAACATCCCGGCCCCCTGGTCATGCACCGGCCTTCCTCGGGCCGACGCAATGGAGGACAGCCTTTCGGCTGCCCTCGTGTTCAATACCAGTTCGGATCTTTCTTCAGCGTTTCCATCAGAAGATCCTGCATGCCCTGATCGGGTTTGCCGAGGAAGCGGTAAGTGGCATGTCGCGTGGGCGACTTGTCTGCCGGCAGCCCTTCAGGCACATCCACAAGCATGGCGTAAGCGTCTTTCTTGTCGAAACTGAACGCGACGATCAAGCGATGGTTCATGCACTTGTCTGCGGATTCGCAGAGCGGGCCGACCAGATACTTGTCGCCATCTTCGGTTACGGCATTCATCTGCTGGTCAGGCGTACCGGACAGGTTCATCACCCATTCCGGCAGGCGTTCCTCCTTCTTCACCACACCTTCCCAGGTTTCCCTGTATTGCGGGTCGGAACTCAACAGTTCGTTGACCCGCGCCTGGCCGTCATTGGCCGCCATCGCCATGGCACTACCGCCCAGGAGCAGGGCGGCTGCCAGTGTCTTTAAACCCTTCATGTTCAACCTCGACCGCGACGGCCAAAGAAGAAGGAAGCGATGAACATCACCAGGAACACGACAAAGAGAATCTTGGCGATACCCGTGGCGGTGCCCGCGATACCACCGAAGCCCAGTACTGCAGCGATGATGGCAATGATCAGGAATGTGATTGCCCAGCTCAACATGGTGATTCTCCTTGCTTCTATTTAGGGATGTTGCCGGTCTCGGCGCGGGGGCGCCCAGATTCGTTGATCAGAAAACCCAGCGTTCTTCACGGGGCATGTCGCCCAGTGGCTGTGGCTGGTCGACGTCCATCATGCGCATCGCGCCGTTGTCGGCCTGGCTGCTGCTGACGGCGCTGAAGTGCGTCTGCGTCGCGTGTTGCATCGAGATCAGTGGCTCAGGTTGCTGACTCTGCTCCCAGCGCAGGTATTGCTGGCAGGCGATCAGCGTGATCAGCAGCGCAAGTGCGCCAAACAGGGCCTGCTGCAAGTGCAGTGGCGAAATACTCATTTGGGCGGCACGTGGGCGAGTCATCCTGGGTTCCTCACTCTTGTTCGATTGGGGCAGTGCATATCTGCCCGGGCTGAGAGAGGTATTGCAGCCTGCGTGCCAGCTTTTTTGATTAAAAAAAACCAATAAAATCAACTAGTTACAAACAGTATGAAAATTCCTGACGACGCATCCTGCACGATGGTCCGCATAGGGTCGTGCGTAATGCACGATTATTTCGTAGGAGAAATCATTATTTTTGAATTGAGGACAGGGTACGGATGTCAGAAAAGTAGGCAGGAAACCGACCTGAAACTGTGCGATGTTTAAAAAACCAATGAAATCAGTCGATTAGCCGTTAGGGCAGGAGAGAGCTACCCTGCAATGACTCGAATCGATCAGAATCAACCATGCAACTTGCCCGATTTTTCCGGGACTAACCCAAGACATTCACTTATGGAGCGTAGGAAAAATGGAATCAGCCACTGAGCACCAAGGCCGCATTCTGCTGGTGGACGATGAATCCGCCATCCTGCGAACCTTTCGTTATTGCCTCGAAGACGAAGGTTATACCGTCGCCACCGCCAACAGCGCGGCTCAGGCTGACGCGCTGCTGCAACGCCAGGTGTTCGACCTGTGCTTCCTTGATTTGCGCCTGGGTGAAGACAACGGCCTGGATGTATTGGCGCAGATGCGCATTCAGGCGCCGTGGATGCGGGTGGTGATCGTCACCGCGCATTCGGCTGTCGATACCGCGGTAGACGCGATTCAGGCCGGCGCTGCCGATTATCTGGTCAAACCGTGCAGCCCGGATCAATTGCGCCTTGCGACCGCCAAGCAGCTTGAAGTGCGCCAGCTGTCGGCGCGTCTGGAAGCCCTCGAAGGCGAGATCCGCAAACCCAAGGACGGTCTCGATTCCCACAGCCCGGCGATGAAAGTCGTACTGGAAACCGCGCGGCAAGTGGCGGGCACCGACGCCAACATCCTGATCCTGGGTGAGTCGGGCACCGGTAAAGGTGAGCTGGCCCGAGCCATTCACGGCTGGAGCAAGCGCGAGAAGAAATCCTGCGTCACCATCAATTGCCCGTCGCTGACCGCCGAACTGATGGAGAGCGAGCTGTTCGGTCACAGTCGTGGCGCGTTCACCGGGGCCAGCGAAAGCACGCTGGGTCGGGTTAACCAAGCCGATGGCGGCACGCTGTTTCTCGACGAGATCGGCGATTTTCCGCTGACGTTGCAACCCAAGTTGCTGCGTTTCATCCAGGACAAGGAATACGAGCGGGTAGGGGATCCGGTCACCCGCCGCGCCGATGTGCGTATTCTCGCCGCCACCAACCTCAATCTTGAAGACATGGTGCGCGACGGGCGTTTCCGTGAAGACCTGCTCTATCGCCTGAACGTCATCACCCTGCATTTGCCGCCACTGCGCGAACGGGCCGAAGACATCCTGACCCTGGCCGACCGTTTCCTCGCTCGCTTCGTGAAGGAATACGCGCGCCCCGCGCGGGGTTTCAGTGATGAGGCTCGTGAAGCACTGTTGGGTTATCGCTGGCCCGGCAATATCCGCGAACTGCGTAACGTGGTCGAGCGGGCGAGCATCATCTGCCCGCAGGAGCGTGTGGAAATCAGCCACCTCGGCATGGCCGAACAACCGGCGAACAACGCGCCACGGGTTGGCGCCGCGCTGAGCCTCGATGAGCTGGAGAAAGCCCATATCGGCGCAGTACTGGCGACTGCCGGCACTCTCGATCAGGCCGCCAAGACTCTGGGGATCGACGCCTCGACCCTGTATCGCAAGCGCAAGCAGTACAACCTGTGAGCATCCGCCGATGAAACTGGCGATGAAGTTGCGGACTCGCTTGTTCCTGAGCATTTCCGCGCTGATCACCGTGGCCTTGCTCGGGCTGATGCTCGGGCTGGTCAGCGTGATGCAGATGGCCGGGACTCAGGAGGCGCTGATCCGCAACAACTTCGTCACCCTCGATCTGGGGCTCAAGCTGCGGCAGACGCTTGGCGATCAACTGATCATGATGCTTGCCGAGAAACCCGATCCCGTGGCGTTCGAAGCATCCAAACAACGCTATTTCGAATTGCTCGACGAGGGTATCGCCCAAGAGCAGAAAAACGACAATCGCCAATATGGCTTCAGTCAGGCGAAGAGCGATTACCTGACCTTCCTTGAGGCGTTCGATATCTCCCGCGATCCGGGCGCCGCCCTGAGTGGTAGTGGCGACTTGCGCGAACGATTCAACACCCTGCGTAACGGTTTGATCACCGAGCACAAGCACGCGCTGGATAACATCAACGCTGTCCAGCACGCTGCCCGTGACCGGGCGCTGCTGATTTCCGGCCTGCTCGGGCTGGTGGGGCTGGCAGTGCTGATCATTGGTTTCGTTACCGCCCAGGGCATTGCGCGGCGTTTTGGTGCGCCGATCGAAGCGTTGGCCAAAGCGGCGGACAATATCGGCCAGGGCAATTTCGAAGTGACCCTGCCGGTGTCCTCGGCGATGGAGATCAATCTGTTGACGCGCCGCTTCGGGCTGATGGCCGAAGCCCTGCGCGAGCATCAGGCGACCAATGTCGACGAACTGCTCGCTGGCCAGCAGCGCCTGCAAGCGGTACTTGACAGCATCGATGACGGTTTGCTGATGATCGACCGTCAGGGTCGTCTGGAACACTTGAACCCGGTGGCCCAGCGACAATTGGGCTGGGACAGCGACCGTTTCGGCGAGGGCCTGGGCACAGCGCTTCAGCGTCCAGAGCTGGATGCACAGCTGCAACTGGTGTTGCGCGGCGGCAACCTTGAGCGGGCGCCGGAAGACTTGAGCATCGAGGTCGATGGCGAGTCGCGCCTGCTGACCTACAGCCTTACGCCGGTCAGCCATACCCAGGGGCATATCCTCGGCGCCGTGATGGTTTTGCATGACGTCACCGAGCAGCGCGCCTTCGAACGGGTGCGCAGCGAGTTCGTGCTGCGCGCGTCTCACGAATTGCGCACACCGGTCACGGGCATGCACATGGCGTTCGGGCTGTTCCGCGAGCGGGCTAAGTTTCCTCCGGAGTCGCGCGAGTCCGACCTGCTCGACACGGTCAATGAAGAAATGCAGCGCCTGATGCAGTTGATCAACGATCTGCTCAACTTTTCGCGTTATCAGAGCGGTTTGCAGAAGCTCACGCTGGCGCCGTGCTCCATCGAGGATCTGCTGGAGCAGGCGCGTTTGCGTTTCGCCGATTCGGCGGCGCAGAAGGGCGTTACCCTGCAAGTCGAAGCGCAAGGCCCGCTGCCACGCTTGCAGGCGGATCAGGCGCAGCTCGATCGAGTCCTCGACAACCTGATCGACAACGCCTTGCGCCACACGGCGCGCGACGGGCTGATCCGCTTGCAGGCCCGGCGCCATGGCGAACGGGTGATCATCAGCGTCGAAGACAACGGCGAAGGAATTGCCTACGGTCAACAAGGGCGGATCTTCGAACCGTTCGTCCAGGTCGGCAGGAAAAAGGGCGGGGCCGGGCTGGGTCTGGCGCTGTGCAAGGAAATCGTCCAGTTGCACGGCGGGCGGATGGGTGTTTACTCGCGGCCGGGGCAGGGCACGCAGTTCTATATGGCGCTGGCGGTTTAGGCTTCGTCGTCGATCCGGCGGCCGGCGAGTCGCCGTCCACGGGTAATCAGTTCGATGAACTGCACCGCGCTCAAGGCGTGGGCGAACAACCAGCCTTGACCGAACTTCACCCCTTCGCTGCTCAGCAGCGCCGCTTGTGACTCGAATTCGATCCCTTCGGCAATCACCTTCAGGTCCAGCGCCTGGGCCATGTGAATGATGTGTGGCGCGACACCGCTGCTGGCGGCGTCATGGCCGAGGGCGTCGATGAAGGCCTTGTCGATCTTCAGGCAATCCACCGGCAGGGTTTGCAAATAGGCCAGGCTGCAATAGCCGGTGCCGAAATCGTCGATCAGCACCTGATGCCCGACATCGCGCAGCGCCTGCAGGTTTTCCCGGGCTACCACCACATCGATCAGGCCGCGCTCGGTCACCTCGAAAGCAATCTGCCGCGCCGCCACCCGATGCAGGGTCAGCAGCCGCGCCATGACCTGGCCGATGCGCGGCACCATCACGTCGCAGGCGGCCAGGTTCACCGAGATGTACAGCTGCGGATTGGCCCGCAGCAACTGACCCAACTGCTCGAGCAGGCGTTGCAGGACGAAGTCGGTCATCTGGCGAATCTGTCCGGTGTTCTCGGCCATCGGGATGAACAGGTCAGGGCTGGTCAGCGTGCCGTCCGGCCGGCGCCAGCGCAGCAGGGCTTCGGCACCGACGCAGTTGCGGCTGTCGAGATCGAAGATCGGTTGATAAAGCACCTGCAACTCGCCACGGCGGATGGCGCCGTGCAGCTCGGCATCCAGCGACTGGCGCTGGCGCACGACCCAGAACACCAGAACGCCCACCAGCGCACCGAGCACCAGACAGAAAGGCACCATCCACCACCAGAGCTCCGGAATATGCATGCCCGTGCGCGGGCTGATCAGCACCAGTTGGTATTCCGGGTTGTCAGTGGGCATGCGGTAGATCAGGTGTGACTGGGTGACTTGCAGCGCGTTCGGGGTTTTCGGCGGCCAGGGCTCGGTGGGTGGCCAGGCCTGCGGAACGCCGAGCACCGGAATCGCCCGGGTCCCGTGATCCAGCACTACCAACAGGCTGCTGCCGGGCAACAGGTCGACCATGTCGGTGAGATGTCCGCGCGAGGTGGCTACGCGAAAGTTGCCGCGCCCGAGCATCAGCGCTGCGCGGTTTTCATCGGGTTCGGTGGTGGTGTTCAGCCAGTAGCTGTAGGTTGGGCCCTTGATGTCCGGAGGGCGGATCACCGACAGACCTTCCTGACGGGGGCGGTTGGAGCAGATCCGCGTGGCGTCCATGTAGGCTGCTTCATAGACGAAACGATAGTTGAACGTCACTTGCTGCAACGTGGCGATCATTTCGTCGTCGCAGCTGCGCAAGGGCTGGGCTTCGAGGTCGTCGAGGCTTTCGCGCAACTGGCCGAACAGTTGCTCCAGACGCGCCAGGAACCGCTCGCCCTGGGCGTTCATTTCCTGGCTTTCGCTTTGTTCGACCTGGCGCATGGCCACGAACAGCCCGCCGGTGATCAGCAGGCTCGCACTGAGGACAGCCGCGATCATCGCCAGAAACCAGGGGCGATAAAACCAGCTACGCAGCGTCTCTCGGGTAGCAACCATCATGGATATCCGCAGAATTACCAATGAGTTATAGCTGCTGATTACACTTTCGCCCTGACCGTCGGGCGGGCGTCATTATTTTGTCTGATTCAACACCAGCAACAGCGCTGCCGTTTGCGCGTCCGGCGTGCCGTCAAAGCGCGTAGGGCGGTAGTGCATCTGGAAGGCCGCGAGCACATGCCGGGTCGCCACATCCAGCTCGCCGGTCTGTGGCGTCGAGTAGCCCAGGCGCGCCAGTTGGCTCTGGAACCAGGTGATGCTCGGCAGTTCGGCGTTGAATTGCGCCTGCTGGCGTGCCACCGCTTGTTCGTTGGGCCAGAGCCCCAGCCCTTCGGCCGCCAGACGCTTCCAGGGGAACAGCGGACCCGGGTCGAGCTTGCGCAACGGGGCGATGTCGCTATGGCCGATGATGTGGCGCGGGCTGATGCCCTGGCGTTTGCTGATGTCCTTGAGCAGAACGATCAGCGACTGCACCTGGGCTTCGCTGTAGGGATACCAGAGGCGACCGGTCGGTGTGTCCTTGAAGCCCGGATTGACGATCTCGATGCCGATCGAGCTGGAGTTGAGCCAGGTACGACCTTGCCATTCGCTTTCGCCGGCGTGCCAGGCACGCAGGTTTTCGTCCATCAGTTTGTAGATGGTGGCGCTCTTGTCGTCGCCGATCAGGTAATGACTGCTGACTTCGCCGTGGGTCAGCAACTGCAATGAGCGTTCGAGTGATGCAGAGGTGTAGTGCACGATCACGAACTGCACACGGCTGTCGTGATTGACCGAAGGATGGCTGGTGTCAAAACGCGGCCCGCTGGCACAACCGGCCAGTAAGAGTAGCGACGCGAGGAGGGTAAAAAATTTCATGGCAGAGGGCAGTACACGCAAGACGATAATGCAACAGTGTAACGTATCGCCTTGCGCTACGACGCTTGAATGGCTGATTTAAACAATATGGAACAATTGCCTCAGCCCAGCTCCACCCGGTTTCGCCCTGCGTTTTTCGCCCGATAAAGCGCCTGATCGGCTCTTTTGAGTACCAGATCGCTGTGCTCACCCGCCCGGAACGTCGTCAGACCCATGGAAACGGTGATCGTGACGCGCTCACCCTTGAAGTGAAATGGGCAGGCTTCGATGGCCGCACGCAGGGTTTCCAAAAACTTGGCACCGACGGCGGGCGGTGTTGCCGGCAGCAGTAATACAAATTCCTCTCCGCCAAACCGGGCAATGAAATCGTTGCCACGCATACGCTTGCGCAGCACCGTGGCGATGATCTTCAACACCTTGTCGCCCGCCAGGTGGCCGTAGTTGTCGTTGATCCGTTTGAAGTGATCGAGGTCGAGCATGGCGAGGCTCAAAGTGTTGCCGTGCTGCTGCCATTGGGCAATCTCATGTTCGAGCCGTTCGGTCCAGGCGGCGCGGTTGGGCAAGCCGGTGAGCGGATCGATCAGGGCTTTCTGGCGCTGCTCTTCAAGGTGTTCGCGATAGCCCAGCGCTTCCTGCTCCATGTGCGCGACGCGCTCGGCCAGGCTTTTCAGGCGCACAGCCACTTCCTGCTCCCGGGCGTCACGCTGTTTCTGATGCTGATCCATCGTGCCGAGCAGGCCTTCGAGGTGGTTTTCCAGCACCTGCTTCAAATCGTCCAGATCGGCCGCTTCCTGCACGCTGTTCTGCAAGCCGTCGACCTGCTCGCGGATCTGCGTGTCCATCGCCCGCGCTGCAGAACTGTTGTCGGCGTGGCCTTCGCTGGCGGCCTGCAGATTGCTCTGAAACGCTTCGAGCCGCTCGTTGAGTTGCTGCAAATAAGCTTCGAATTCGTGCTGGCCGCTGTCGGTAATCGCCAGCATCAAAGTCGCCAGATCGTCGAGGATCGGCAACAGTTCGTACCAGTTCAGCCCATTCTTCAGCCGGTCGCGCATCGCCTCTGCTTGCGGGCGGTGGCGCTCCGGCAAGGTCAGGTCGTCCAGCAACCCGATCAGCGTGTCTTCGATGTGTTTGGCGACCGAACTGTAGGACGGTTCCGGCGAGTCCGGCAGGGCATAGAGAATGTCGTGTTCGGATTGCTCCGGATCGATTGCGGCCAATGCCTGGGCGATGGGCTCGGGGATGGGCAGGCTGTCGAGGATCACGGGCGGCGGGGTATCGCCGGGGTGGATCAGTTCGTCCGGGTTGATGGCTGTTGGCACTGCCGGCGCGAAAACCGGTGGAGGCGTGAAGGCCTGCGGCTCCGGTTCAGGCTCGGCGGGTTCTGGTTCGCTGGGGGCGGAGGGGGATTCGGTGAGGATTCTGGCCGGCTCGAAGGGCACCACCTCCGGCTCCGCATGATATTCGGGGGTTGGCGCTGGAGTTTTCGCGGGTTCGGCCACGGGGGCGGCGACCGGTGCCTGGCTGACGGGCGCAGGGGCGACCGGTTCGGCGGTCGTGACAGGCGCTTCCTGTAAGGGCGCGGTTTCATGCGTGACGGGCGGTTGTTCTGTTTGTGCCGGTAGTACGACCGCCGCGGGCTGCATCACTGGAACAGGCGCTTCCTCGTTGTCGCGGCTGCCGAACAGACGCTGCAACAACCCCGGTCGTCCCGGTTCCGCCGGCGTCTCCAGCTGGCTCAAGGCCTTGCCTTGCAAGCCGCTGAGCTCGCTGAGCAACAGCGGCATTTCCCTTGCCTGACTTACCCGGCCGTCCAGCTGCTTGGCGAATTTCTTCAGCGGCTGGGCCACATCTCGGGGCAGCGGGAGAGATTGCAACTGAGTAACCAGCGCAGTCAGTGCGGTGCTGACCTGTTCGATCCGGGTTTCCCGGCGCTGCTCGGAATCGAGCACGGCTTTTTCCAGGCGAGGGAGCAGGGCGGCGAGGCCGGCGTCCATGTCATCGGTGCGCACCACGTCGCGCATCTCTTTCATGCATTGATCGACCACGCGGTCGGTGCCTTCCGCCGCCAGGGTGCTGCGCACCAGACCACGGCGCAGCAGGTCGAGCCGGGCGTCCCATCGACGTTCAAGCTTTTCCTGTTGTTCGATGCTTTTGAGGTATTTCTCTTTCCAGCGCTGGGCTTCGTCGCTCATTCAGGGGTTCCGCGAAGGGCAGTGCTCAACGCGGGCAATGCATCGGCCGTGAGCGAACCCGGCAGACGAATCTCTACCGCGACCGGCAGGTGATCGGAAATCGGTTGTGCCAGCACTTCGACCTTTTCCAGGGTCAGGGTCGGGCTGAGCAGAATATGGTCCAGGCAGCGCTGCGGGCGCCAGCTGGGGAATGTCGCTTCGAGTTGCGGGGCCAGCAGGCCGAGGTCGCGCAACGGCGAGTGTTGCAGCAGATCGCTGGCGTGGGTGTTCATGTCGCCCATCAGCACCTGATGCTTGTAGCCGCCGATCAGTTCGCGGATGTAGGCCAGTTGCATGCTGCGCACCCGGGCGCCGAGCGCCAGGTGCATCATCACCACCACCAGCGCTTCCGGGCCTTCGCCGAAGCGCACCAGAATCGCACCGCGTCCCTTCGGACCCGGCAGCGGATGGTCTTCGATCGCCCACGGCCGCAGGCGACTGAGCACGCCATTGCTGTGCTGGGCCAGTCGGCCAAGGTTGCGATTGAGTTGTTGATACCAGTAGGGGAAGGCGCCGAGCTGGGCCAGGTGTTCGACCTGATTGACGTAGCCTGAACGCAGGCTGCCGCCATCGGCTTCCTGCAGAGCGACCAGATCGAAGTCGCCAAGCAGATTGCCGATCTTTTGCAGATTGCTCGAACGCCCGGGGTGCGGCAGCAGATGCTGCCAGCTGCGGGTCAGGTAGTGCCGATAGCGCTCGGTGCTGATGCCGACCTGAATATTGAAGCTGAGCAAGCGCAGACGGCTGTCTGCGGGCAGGCCCGTCGATTCCAGGTGATGCTCGTTGACCTGCGGTTCATGCAGGCCAACGACGCGTTCGGTTCCCCAGCGGCGCATGGCGATTGCCGCGCTTAGTTGGCGGCTGCCTTGTTGGCCGCTCGCTCTTTGGCCACCAGTTGATCAGCCAGTTTCAGCGCCTGTTCGGCGCCGCCGGCGGAGCCGATATCGAAGCGGTACTTGCCGTTGACGATCATGGTTGGGACGCCGGTGATTTCATATTTCTTGGCCAGTTCGCGGGCTTTCACGATCTGCCCTTTGATCGCGAACGAGTCGAAGGTCGCCAGGAACTTGTCCTTGTCCACGCCTTGAGTGGCGAGGAAATCGGCCATGTCGTTCTTGTCGGTCAGCTTCTTGTGTTCTTTCTGGATGGCGTTGAATACGGCAGCGTGCACGTTGTGCTCGACGCCCATGGCTTCCAGGGTCAGGAACATTTGACCGTGAGCGTCCCACGGGCCACCGAACATCGCAGGAATGCGTACGAAGTTGACGTCGGACGGCAGTTTTTCAACCCACGGATTGATCACCGGCTCGAACGCGTAGCAATGCGGGCAGCCATACCAGAACAGCTCGACCACTTCGATCTTGCCAGGCACGGCGACCGGCACCGGGTTGCTCAGTTCGACATAAGGGGCAGCAGGGGCTTCGGCGGCCTGGGCGGTCACGCCGAACAGGCTGGCAGCGACGAGGGCGGCGCTGATGATCAGATTACGCATGCTTTACTCCTGGACAATTTTGGTCGCCTCGCGCGACCTGTTTTCAGACAGATCCTGGCGGGCATGAGTTCTGTAGTGTAACGGCAGCGGCCACAAAAAAGGGCGGCCAAAGCCACCCTTTTTATACTTGCTGCAACGGATTAATCGAGCGTTAACGTGGCAGGCGTTGGCCATTGCACGCAGCGCTCGAATCGCGCGTCTTAGTGCAGGCCCTGAATGTAGCTGGAGACTGCCGCGATGTCTTCGTCGCTCAGCTTGCGGGCGATGGTGCGCATGGTCATCGCGTCGCCGTCGTTGTTGCGGCCGGCTTCTTCCTTGCGGAAATCGGTCAGTTGCTTGGCGATGTACTGAGCGTGTTGGCCACCCAGGTGCGGGAAGCCGGCGGCTGCGTTGCCGGCGCCGTTCGGCGAGTGGCAACCGGTGCAGGCTGGCAGGCCTTTCTCGAGGTTGCCGCCACGGAACAGGGCTTCACCGCGAGCGACGATCTTCGGATCGGCGGCGCCGACGCTGCCTTTCTGGCTGGCGAAGTAGGCGGCGATGTCGGCCAGGTCCTGATCGCTCAGGTTGGTCAGCAGGCCGGTCATTTCCAGAACGGTGCGCTTGCCCGACTTGATGTCGTGCAGTTGCTTGGTCAGGTAGCGTTCGCCCTGTCCGGCCAGTTTTGGAAAGTTTGGCGCCATGCTGTTGCCATCCGGGCCATGGCAGGCGCCGCATACGGCGGCTTTGGCCTGGCCTGCGGCTGCATCACCGGCAGCATGGGCGAAGCCTGAGATTCCCACGGTCAACAGCAGACTCACGATCAGTTTGTTCATCAGCTAATCCAACTACGGCTAAGGGTTAAGAGTTATGGACCGGGCTTACTCTCGCTCATCCAGAGGATGAGGGCCTGGTAATCCTCGGCACTGCAGTCCATGCACAAACCACGCGGCGGCATCGCCTTGAAACCCTGGGTCACGTGTTGCACCAGCGTCTCCATACCTTTCGCCAACCTCGGCGTCCAAGCTTCCTGATCGCCTCTTTTGGGCGCCATGGGTAGTTGGCCGGAATGACAGGCTCCACAAACACGGTTGTACACGGCTTCCGGATCCTGTGTAGCCTGTGCGCTGTAAAGCGGCATCAAGACTCCGGCAGCCAGCAGCCATTTCGTCATAAAACGACCTTTTCAGGGTTGAGAGCGTTCTGCGTTCTAATGCGCAATCAAGGTCTGTCGCTCTCGTGAACTTCATCCTTCGCTGGGACAAAGCACACACAAAATCTGCGGCATTATATACTGGCGTCACTGAAACGGAAGCGACACCGCGTTCCGCGCCTAATCCCGGCGCCGCCCACATCGGAAATCCCATGCAACTCAAGAATCCCATCCTCGGCCTGTGCCAACAGTCCACGTTCATGCTCAGTGCCGCCAAAGTCGATCAGTGCCCCGACGACGAAGGCTTCGAAGTGGCGTTCGCCGGTCGTTCCAACGCCGGTAAATCCAGCGCACTGAACACTTTGACTCACGCCAGCCTGGCGCGCACCTCGAAAACCCCGGGTCGCACACAGCTGTTGAACTTCTTCAAGCTAGACGATGAACGGCGTCTGGTCGACCTCCCGGGCTACGGTTATGCAAAAGTACCGATCCCGCTCAAGCAACACTGGCAGCGTCATCTTGAGGCTTACCTCGGTGGCCGCGAGAGTTTGAAGGGTTTGATTCTGATGATGGACATCCGTCATCCAATGACCGACTTCGACCTGCTGATGCTCGACTGGGCCGTTGCGGCCGGCATGCCGATGCACATCCTGCTGACCAAGGCCGACAAACTGACCTACGGCGCAGCCAAGAACACGCTGCTCAAGGTGCAGTCGGAAATCCGTAAGGGGTGGGGCGATCAAGTGACGATCCAGCTGTTCTCCGCCCCGAAACGCATGGGTCTGGAAGAGGCCTACACTGTGTTGGCAGGCTGGATGGAACTGGCAGATAAAGGCGCTGAATTGCCTGCTGAGTAAATCGCAGGCAAAAAAAGCCCCGGACTTCATATGGGGAGGGAGAAGTTCCGGGGTTTAAGTTCCGAACCGCTAGGGCGGGGTTCAGATATCTGCCAACACTTAACACAACATAGGAGCATCGAAGGGCTTCACCAGCCATTCAGTATCTCTGAGTGCCCTGTCGCAAGATTAGTTCAGAATCTTTTCAAAAAACTTTGGAATAAGCTCAAGAACGATCAGGCCTAAGCGATTTTCGATGCCTTTGCCGCGACGCCCTGTCGCGGCAAAACCCCAATCCAGAGGCCTCAGTGCGCCTCGTCCCAGTTGTTGCCAACCCCGACTTCCACCAGCAACGGCACGTCCAGTTTTGCCGCTTCGCTCATGTGCGCACGAATTTCTTCGCGAACCTGATCGACCAGATCCTCGCGAACCTCCAGCACCAGTTCGTCGTGCACCTGCAGGATGACTTTGGCGTCCAGCTCGGAAGCGCTCAGCCAGTTGTCCACCGCCACCATGGCTTTCTTGATGATGTCCGCCGCAGTGCCCTGCATCGGCGCGTTGATCGCCGTGCGTTCGGCGGCGGCGCGTTCCTGAGGCTTGTTGGAGTTGATGTCCGGCAGATACAGGCGACGACCGAAAATTGTTTCCACAAAGCCTTGATCCGCTGCCTGGGCGCGGGTGCGATCCATGTACTCGCGCACGCCCGGGTAACGCGCGAAGTAGGTGTCGATGTAGGCCTTGGCGGTCTTGGTGTCGACGCCGATGTCCTTGCCGAGCTTCTGCGCGCCCATGCCATAGATCAGGCCGAAGTTGATCGCCTTGGCGCCACGGCGCTGGTCGGACGTCACTTCGTTCAGCTCGACCTTGAACACTTCGGCCGCCGTGGCGGTGTGTACGTCCAGATTGTTGCGGAAGGCATTCATCAGGCCTTCGTCGCGGGACAGGTGGGCCATGATCCGCAGTTCGATCTGCGAATAGTCCGCCGCCAGCAGTTTGTAGCCTTTCGGCGCAACGAACGCCTGACGGATGCGTCGGCCTTCAGCAGTACGCACAGGAATGTTCTGCAGGTTCGGATCGCTCGACGACAGGCGACCGGTCGACGCAACGGCTTGATGGTATGAAGTGTGGATACGCCCTGTACGCGGGTTGATCTGCTCCGGCAGGCGATCGGTGTAGGTGCTTTTCAGCTTGCTCATGGAGCGGTGTTCCATCAGCACTTTTGGCAAGCGGTGATCGTCTTCGGCCAGTTTCGCCAGCACTTCTTCGGCGGTGGACGGCTGGCCCTTGGCGGTCTTCTTCAGCACCGGGAGGCCGAGTTTCTCGTAGAGGATCACGCCCAGTTGCTTCGGCGAGCCGAGGTTGAACTCTTCACCGGCGATCTCGAACGCTTCGCGCTCCAGCGCGACCATCTTGTTGCCCAGCTCGATGCTCTGGATGCCAAGCAGTTCAGCGTCGACGAACGCGCCCTGGCGCTCGATGCGAGCGAGCACCGGCACCAGCGGGATCTCGATATCGGTCAGCACGCTTGCCAGGCTCGGTATGGCGCTGAGTTTTTCGAACAGCGTCTGGTGCAGGCGCAGGGTCACGTCGGCATCTTCGGCGGCATACGGCCCGGCCTGTTCCAGAGCGATCTGGTCGAAGGTCAGCTGTTTGGCACCTTTGCCGGCGATGTCCTGGAAGCTCACGGTGGTGTGATCCAGGTACTTCTGCGCCAGGCTGTCCATGTCGTGACGGGTGGCGGTGGAGTTGAGCACGTAGGACTCAAGCATCGTGTCGAAGGCAATTCCGCGCACGGTGATGCCTTCATTCTGATCACCGCCGATGGCGCAATTGGCCAGGATGTTCATGTCGAACTTGGCGTGCTGGCCGACCTTGAGCTTGTTCGGGTCTTCAAGGATGGGCTTGAGTGCGCGCAGCACGGTGTCGCGATCCAGCTGCTCCGGCACGCCGATGTAGGAGTGGGTCAGCGGGATGTAGGCTGCTTCGTTGGCCTGCACCGCGAAGGACAGACCGACCAGTTGTGCCTGCTGGGCGTCGATCCCGGTGGTTTCGGTGTCGAAGGCGAACAGCTTGGCGCTTTTCAGCTTTTCCAGCCAGACGTCGAATCGCGCCTGATCGAGGATGGTTTCGTACGCGGCTTCAGCCGGAGCGGCGGGCGCTTCCTCTTCGGCAGGCGCGCTGAACAGATCGCCGGCCGGCGCAGGCTCGGCAGCAGCGCTCAGTTCCTGGCGCTTGGCATCGCGATCCAGGTCATTCAGCCAGCTCTTGAACTCCAGCAGGGTGTACAGCTCGTAAAGTTTGGCCGGGTCCTCCGGACCCATTTGCAGGTCCTCGAGGCCTATATCCAGCGGCACGTCGACCTTGATGGTCGCCAGTTGATAGGAGAGGAACGCCATCTCCTTGTGCTCTTCGAGCTTGGCCGGCAGGGTCTTGGCGCCACGGATCGGCAGGGTCGGCACGATGTCGAGCTGCGCATACAGCTCGGTCAGGCCGCCGTTGACGCCTACCAGCAGGCCGGAAGCGGTCTTCGGACCGATGCCGGGAACGCCGGGGATGTTGTCGGAAGAATCGCCCATCAGGGCCAGATAATCGATGATCTGCTCCGGAGCGACGCCGAATTTCTCCTTCACGCCCTCCACGTCCATCGAACTACCGGACATGGTGTTGACCAAGGTAATGTGGCCGTCGACCAGTTGCGCCATGTCCTTGTCGCCGGTAGAGATGATCACCGGACGATCGGCGGCCGCGCTGCTGCGGGCCAGGGTGCCGATCACGTCATCGGCCTCGACGCCTTCGACGCACAGCAGCGGGAAACCGAGGGCGATCACGCTCTGGTGCAGCGGCTCGATCTGCACGCGCATGTCGTCGGGCATGCTTGGGCGGTTGGCCTTGTATTCGGCGTACATTTCATCTCGAAATGTCCCACCCTTGGCGTCGAACACCACAGCGAACGGGCTGTCCGGATAATGCTTGCGCAGGCTCTTGAGCATGTTCAGCACGCCTTTGACCGCACCGGTCGGCAGGCCTTTGGAGGTGGTCAGCGGTGGCAGCGCGTGAAAGGCGCGGTACAGGTAAGACGAACCGTCCACCAGGACGAGGGGGGCTTGGCTCATGAGCAGAATCAACCTTTTCGGCGGGCCCGGCGCTAGAATAGCGGGACCGTTGACGACAAAGGGACAAGGTTATCATGCGTACGTTAAATCGCTTGCTGCTGGTCAGTCTGATTGCTGTCTCACCGCTGGCCGCGATCGCGGCGGATGATGCGCCATCGTCGGAGCCGGAAGTTACCATTAGCACGCACACGGAAGGCGACAAGGTCATTCAGGAATACAGCCGGAGTGGATTCGTGTATGCGATCAAGGTCACACCGAAGGTCGGCAAACCCTATTTCCTGGTGCGCGCCGATGGTACGGACGCGAATTACATCCGGTCCGACCAGCCGAATATGTTGATTCCAGCGTGGGAAATCTTTACCTGGAAGTAAGTTTCCTGACTTTTAATCGGCGCCGTTTGATGGCGGCGCCAGAACTGAGCAGTTTTTAACCATGTCTGTGTTTACCCCCCTGGCTCGGCCCGAGCTGGAAACCTTTCTCGCCCCTTACGGGCTCGGCCGTCTGCTCGATTTCCAGGGGATCGCCGCCGGTAGCGAAAACACCAACTTCTTCATCAGCATGGAAAAGGGCGAGTTCGTCCTGACCTTGGTCGAGCGCGGCCCGGTGCAGGAAATGCCGTTCTTCATCGACCTGCTCGACGTGCTGCACGAGGCCGATCTGCCGGTGCCTTACGCACTGCGCACCACCGACGGCGTGGCCCTTCGCGAGCTGAAAGGCAAGCCAGCACTGCTGCAACCGCGCCTGGCCGGCAAGCACATCAAGCAGGCCAACGCCCAGCATTGTGCGCAGGTCGGTGAGTTGCAGGCGCACCTGCACCTGGCGACCCAGGGCGACAACATGATCAAGCGCAAGACCGATCGTGGCCTGGACTGGATGCTGGAAGAGGGCACGCAGTTTCTTTCGCACCTGAGCGACGAGCCGCGTGCGCTGCTGCAAAAGGCGCTGGACGAAATCACCCAACAGAAAGAGAAAATTCTCGCGCTGCCACGGGCGAACATCCACGCCGACCTGTTCCGTGATAACGCGATGTTCGAAGGCACGCACCTGACCGGGCTGATCGATTTCTACAACGCCTGCTCTGGTCCGATGCTTTATGACGTGGCGATTGCCCTGAACGACTGGTGTTCGGACGATGACGGCCTGATCGACGGCCCGCGTGCGCGTGCGTTTCTGGGTGCCTACGCGGCACTGCGACCGTTCACGGCGGCCGAGGCCGAGTTGTGGCCGACCATGCTGCGAGTGGCATGCGTGCGGTTCTGGCTGTCGCGCCTGATCGCGGCGGAATCGTTCGCCGGGCAGGACGTGCTGATCCACGATCCGAAAGAGTTCGAGCAGCGTCTGGCACAGCGTCAGACGGTCAGTACGCCGCTACCTTTCGCCCTGTAAAAGAAAAAACCGCAGCCTGTGCAGGCTGCGGTTTTTTGTATCAGAGCGATTCGAGACAACCCGCCAGATCATTCCCCAGCTTCTCCAGCACTTGCTCATAACCCTGAGCCGTCGCTGGTGTGTACCCGCCCAACGCATCCAGTTCCGCCAGTTTCACCGGCAGACCTGCCACCAAGGTCTCGGCCAGACGTGGACGCAGCGGCGGCTCACTGAACACGCAGGTCTTGCCGACTTCCTGCAAACGCGTGCGCATTGCCGCCACATGCTGGGCGCCCGGCTGCACTTCCGCCGCGACGCTGAACACACCGGTGTGTTTCAGGCCGTAGGCGTCTTCGAAGTAGTCGAAGGCTTCGTGGAAGACGAAGTAGGGTTTGCCTTCAATACCGGCCAGACGTTTCTTCAAGCGCTGATCGAGCGCATCAAGACGTTCATCGAACGCCTTGGCGTTGCTCTGATAGCGCTCGGCATTGGCCGGGTCTGCAGCGCTCAGGTCAGCGGCCATTTTGTCGGCAATAACTCGCGCGTTCACCGGCGATAGCCACAGATGCGCATCGAGGCTGCCCGGACGATGATCGTGGTCGTGTTCGTCGGCTTCTTCGGCATGGGAATGACTGTCTGCGGCGAAGCGGCGCAGTTTCATGCCCGGCAGGTCCTGTACCGCGACGCTCGGCAACGTACGACCGTTCAGCACGCGAGGCAGGAAACCTTCCATGTCCGGGCCGATCCAGTACAGCAGGTCCACCGATTGCACCTTGCGCACATCGGATGGACGCAAGGCGTAGTTATGCGGCGAAGCGCCCGGTGGCAGCAGCACTTCCGGAATCGCCACGCCGTCCTGCACCGCGGCGGCAATCAGTTGCAGGGGCTTGATGCTGGTGAGGACTCTGACCTCGGCCTGAGCCGGACCGATCAGCAGAAAACCGGTGATGAATACGACAAAAACAGAAAAAAGTCGGGACACGATGACCACTCAATGAGGCGAGAACGGGTAACATAATAACGTCTCTAACCAAACTCGTCGCCGCTCATGCCTATTACACCGATTGCCAGCCGTCCCCACGACCACTCGCACTGCGTTCACAGCGCGCTGTCCGAGGCCGATGCCCTGTGTGCACAGAAAGGCCTGCGCCTGACCGCGCTGCGCCGGCGGGTGCTGGAACTGGTCTGGCAGAGCCACAAGCCGCTGGGTGCCTACGACATTCTGGCGGTGCTCAGCGAGCAGGACGGCCGCCGCGCTGCGCCGCCGACCGTGTACCGGGCGCTGGATTTCCTGCTGGAAAACGGCCTGGTGCACCGCATCTCCTCGCTCAACGCCTTCGTCGGCTGCGTTCACCCGAAACATTCGCACCAGGGCCAGTTCCTGATCTGCCGTGAATGCCACGCCGCCATCGAACTTGAGCAAAAAACCATCAGCGACGCCATCGTCCACAGCGCCAAGGACGTCGGCTTCATCGTCGAGGCCCAGACCGTCGAAGTGGTCGGCCTCTGCTCCGGTTGCCGGGGGGCTTGATGAGCGATGCGCTGATCCGTCTGGAGCAGGTGGCGGTCCGGTTTGCCGGGCAGAACGTGCTGGACAACATTCACCTGAGCGTCGAGCCGGGGCAGATCGTCACCCTGATCGGCCCCAACGGCGCCGGCAAGACCACGCTGGTGCGCGCCGTGCTCGGGCTGTTGAAGCCCGACAGCGGCAGCGTCTGGCGCAAGCCGAAACTGCGCGTGGGTTACATGCCGCAAAAACTTCACGTCGATCCGACCCTGCCGCTGTCAGTGCTGCGCTTCCTGCGGCTGGTGCCGGGCGTCGATCGCCCGCGTGCGCTGGCGGCACTCAAAGAAGTCGGTGCCGAGCACGTCATCGACAGCCCGGTGCAAAGCGTGTCCGGCGGTGAAATGCAGCGCGTTCTGTTGGCTCGGGCTCTGCTTCGCGAGCCGGAACTGCTGGTGCTCGACGAGCCGGTGCAAGGCGTCGATGTCGCCGGGCAGGCCGAGCTGTACAGTTTGATCACCCGCCTGCGCGACCGTCACGGCTGCGGCGTGCTGATGGTGTCCCACGATCTGCATCTGGTGATGAGCACCACCGATCAGGTGGTGTGCCTCAACCGTCACGTCTGCTGCTCCGGTCATCCCGAGCAGGTCAGTGGCGACCCGGCCTTCGTCGAGCTGTTCGGCAACAACGCGCCGAGCCTGGCGATCTATCACCACCATCATGACCACGCCCACGACCTGCACGGTTCGGTGGTCAAAGGGCCTTTGACGGGCCAACCTCACGTTCACGGAGATAGCTGCAAGCATGGCTGATTTTCTGTTCTACGCCCTGCTTGCAGGCCTGGCGCTGGCGGTGGTCGCGGGGCCGCTGGGCTCGTTCGTGGTCTGGCGGCGCATGGCCTATTTTGGCGACACGCTGTCCCACGCCGCGCTGCTCGGCGTGGCGCTGGGCTTTCTGCTGGATGTCAGCCCGACCGTCGCGGTGACTGTGGGCTGTCTGCTGCTGGCAGTGCTGCTGGTGACCTTGCAACAGCGCCAGCCGCTGGCGTCCGACACGCTTTTGGGAATTCTCGCACCGAGCACGCTCTCCCTCGGGCTGGTGGTACTAAGCTTCATGCATGAAGTGCGGATCGACCTGATGGCCTATCTGTTCGGCGACCTGCTGGCGATCAGCCCGACCGATCTGGCGTGGATCCTCGGCGGCAGCGCGGCGGTGCTGGTGTTGCTGGTGACGCTGTGGCGGCCGCTGCTGGCGATCACCGTGCACGAAGAGCTGGCCAAAGTCGAAGGCCTGCCGGTGGCCGGTTTGCGCATGGCGCTGATGCTGCTGATCGCAGTGGTGATCGCCGTAGCGATGAAAATAGTCGGTGTATTGCTGATTACTTCGCTGTTGATCATCCCGGCGGCTGCGGCACAACGTCACGCCCGTTCGCCGGAGCAGATGGCACTGGGCGCGAGCGTGCTGGGCATGCTCGCCGTGTGTGGCGGGCTGGCGCTGTCCTGGTTCAAGGACACCCCGGCTGGCCCGTCAATCGTTGTGACGGCGGCCGCACTGTTTCTGCTGAGTTTTGTTCTGCCCCGTCGAGGGGTGTAGACTTGCTCGTTTTTTGCGCAAATAGAGAGTCGCAGGAATGAAGCCGTTCGCCTCCCGTTATCTGCTCCTTGTGGCCTTTTCAGTGCTGCTGGGCGCCTGCCAAAGCACGCCGCCGGTGGCCGAAGTCCCCGATGCGCGGGCCACGGCCATCGCACAGCTGGAGCAAAGCCTGGCCAGCAGCGAACTGGCCACTGCCGAAGACCAACTGGCAGCCTTGCAAGCCGAAACACCCAACGATCAATCCCTTGAGCAATACCAGCGCCAGTTGGCCGAAGCCTATCTGCGTCGCAGCCAGATCGTCCTGCAGAAGGGCGATGTGAATGCGGCCGCGACCGCGCTGGCCCGTGCCCGCGTGCTGATGCCCAAGGCCCCGGCACTGACCGGTGGCGTCAACGGTGCCATCACCGAAGCGCGCAAGGCCGAGCTGGAGAAAGCCGAAGCAGCGCTGCAAGCCGCCGAAGCCAAGCCGAAAGCCAAGGTGATCGATCCCACCGCCGAGAGCACCACGGTTGCGCTGAATATCACCGATAGCCGCAAACTTCGCCGCCAACTGGATGCGATCGCCGCCGATGTGGTGAATTACGACTGTGCGGTGAGCATTCAGGCCCCGCGCACCAATGATTACCCTTGGCTGGCAACGCTGATCACCAAGCGCGTGAAGAAGCTTGATCCGGATTTCGATCTGAAGATCGAAAAACAGATCCTGCGCACGGTGCCGGCGCAGATGGTTCTGAGCCCGCGCAAACCTTGAATTAACCGCAGCCTGCTTTTCGCAGGCTGCGGTTTTTTTCAGGCCGGAATCGCCTTGGCCTTGGCTTCCCTATCCCAAACCCGGTGCTGCCCGATCGCAGCAAAGAATGGCTTGGTCAGCGCGCCAACATCCTTGCCTTCTAGCAACCCCGCATCCGCCTCCAGCTTCAGCACGTCCAGCAACTGCTTGGCCTCGCCATGCAGCGCAATCGCCTTCAGGTGTTTGTACGCCTCCAGCAGGTAATGCAACGCCACGCCGTCACCGCTCAACGCCTTGACCGACGCCGCGCCACCCGGCACAAACACCGCATCGAACGCCACCGAAGGCAAACCTTCCATCGACGCATCCACCGCCAGGCTTTTGCCATCGGCGGTTTTCACCGGCGCCGAGGTCGGGCCGAGCAGTTTGGCGTGCGCACCTTCTGCCGCCAGCGCCTTCTTCATCGCATCAATCGCTGCGCCATCGACGCCGTTGGCCGCAAGGATCGCGACTTTCCGCGTCTTGATGTTTTCCGGCAACAAGTTGGCCTGACTCAGCGATGGCGAGTGATCCAGTGATGTTTTCGGTACGTCGACGGTGCCTTTGCCTGGCGCTGGCAGACCCAGGTTGGCCGCCACGCGTTTGGCCAGCTCCAGATCGATGTTGGCGAGAATCTCGTTCACTTGCCGCGCCCGGATGAACTCACGCTCAACCTTGCCGAGTTCGAAACTGTAGGCGGCGATGATGTGCTCTTTCTCGTGCGGGCTCATGCTGTTGAAGAACAGCCGCGCCTGGGAAAAGTGGTCGCTGAACGACTCGCTGCGCTGGCGGATCTTGTTGGCGTCGATACGCTCCGGATAACTCTCGAAACCGCCGTCCTGCGCGGCCGGCGGGGTTTCTTTCGGCCAGCCGCCATCGATGGAGTTCGGTTCGTAAGACGCGCGGCCCTTGTCGATCACCGTGCGGTGCTGGGCATCGCGCTGGCCGTTGTGGAACGGTGCGACCGGGCGATTGATCGGCAGCTCATGAAAGTTCGGCCCACCGAGTCGGCTGATCTGCGTGTCGGTGTAGGAAAACAGCCGACCTTGCAGCAGCGGGTCATTGGAGAAGTCGATCCCCGGCACGATATGGCCGGGGCAGAACGCGACCTGCTCGGTCTCGGCGAAGAAGTTGTCCGGGTTGCGATTGAGGGTCATCTTGCCCAGCGGCGTAATCGGAACGATTTCCTCGGGAATCAGTTTGGTCGGGTCGAGGATGTCGAAGTCGAAGTCGTGCTCGTTTTCCTCCTCGATGATCTGTACACCGAGTTCCCACTCCGGGTAATCGCCCATCTCGATGGCTTCCCACAGATCGCGCCGATGGTAGTCGGTGTCTTTACCCGCGAGTTTTTGCGCCTCGTCCCATACCAGCGAACAAGTGCCGGCAGTAGGGCGCCAGTGGAATTTGACGAAGCGCGATTTGCCCTCGGCATTGATCAGCCGGAAGGTGTGCACGCCGAAGCCCTGCATGCTGCGCAGGCTTTTCGGGATGGCCCGGTCGGACATGGCCCAGATCACCATGTGCGCCGATTCCGGTACCAGCGACACAAAATCCCAGAACGTGTCGTGAGCCGAGCCGCCGGTAGGGATCTCGTTATGCGGTTCGGGTTTCACCGCGTGGACGAAGTCGGGAAACTTGATCGCGTCCTGAATGAAGAACACCGGCATGTTGTTACCGACCAGATCGAAGTTGCCTTCGTCGGTGAAGAATTTCACGGCAAAACCACGCACGTCACGCACGGTGTCGCCGGAACCACGCGGCCCCTGCACCGTGGAAAAACGCACGAACACTGGGGTTTTCTTCCCCGGATCCTGCAGGAAGCCAGCCTTGGTCAGCGTCGAATGGTTCTCGTAGCTCTGAAAGAAACCATGGGCGCCGGTGCCGCGGGCGTGGACGATGCGCTCGGGAATCCGTTCATGGTCAAAGTGCGTGATCTTTTCACGCATGATGAAGTCTTCCAAAAGCGACGGCCCGCGAGCTCCGGCCTTGAGGGTGTTCTGATTATCAGCAATTTTCACGCCCTGGTTGGTGCGCAGGGCCTGACCGGTAGCGTCGGAGCGAAACTTCTCCAGGCTGTCGAGTTTGGCATTGGTGTTGGCGCGATCCGGGGTATCGGTGCCGGCCAGTTGGCTTTTGTCATTGGCAGGTTTCTTGGTACTCATCAGTCATGAACTCCTGTTTGTCCCGGGATTGCTCCGGAACGCTTGAGTGTTTCCCAGGCACGGCACCCAGGGTTTTCAAGTCGCTTAAGTAGTGACTGACGAGGGTTTCGGGCGTTCCTTTTTTATGACCTTTGATCCTGTTATTGCCAAATCGAAGGTTATTCGCGAAATAAATGCTAAGAACCTCTATACGGACAGGCTAAAATGCGCGCCCGGCTAACCGCTGATCCTTTTCCAACGCGCCCCACAAGGTTCGCTACGTGATCGAGTTTCAAAACGTCCATAAGACTTACCGCGTCGCCGGTAAGGACATCACCGCGCTGCACCCGACCAGCTTCTCCATCGAGAACGGTCAGGTGTTCGGCCTGATTGGCCATTCCGGCGCGGGAAAAAGTACCCTGCTGCGTCTGATCAATCGCCTGGAGCAATCCAGTGGCGGCAAGATCATCGTCGACGGTGAAGAAGTCACCGCGCTGGACGCCAACGGCCTGCGCCGTTTTCGTCAGCAGGTCGGGATGATCTTCCAGCACTTCAACCTGCTGGCATCCAAGACCGTGGCCGACAACGTCGCGCTGCCGCTGACCCTGGCGGGTGAACTGTCCCGCGCCGAGATCGACCAGCGTGTGGCCGAGTTGCTGGCGCGGGTCGGTCTGTCCGATCACGCCAAAAAGTACCCGGCGCAGTTGTCCGGCGGTCAGAAGCAGCGCGTCGGCATCGCCCGCGCCCTGGCGACCAAGCCGAAGATCCTGCTGTGCGACGAAGCCACCAGCGCCCTCGACCCGCAGACCACGGCGTCGGTCCTGCAGCTGCTGGCCGAGATCAACCGCGAGCTGAAGCTGACCATCGTCCTGATCACCCACGAGATGGATGTGATCCGCCGCGTGTGCGATCAGGTCGGCGTGATGGACGCCGGTGTGATCGTCGAGCAAGGTTCGGTGGCCGATGTGTTCCTGCATCCGAAGCACCCGACCACCAAGCGCTTTGTTCAGGAAAGCGAGCAAATCGACGAAAGCGAGCAGCGCGATGACTTCGCTCACGTGCCGGGCCGCATCGTGCGTCTGACCTTCCAGGGCGAAGCGACCTACGCGCCGTTGCTCGGAACCGTCGCCCGGGAAACCGGTGTGGACTACAGCATCCTGGCCGGTCGTATCGACCGCATCAAAGACATTCCTTACGGGCAATTGACCCTCGCCGTCACCGGTGGCGACATGGAAGCAGCCTTCGCGCGCTTCACCGCCGCTGACGTTCACATGGAGGTGTTGCGCTAATGGAAGACCTGATGAGTTTCTTCACCAATATCGACTGGTACGAAATCTGGCTCGCCACCGGCGACACCCTGATGATGCTCGGCGGTTCGCTGCTGTTCACCGTGCTGCTCGGCCTGCCGCTGGGCGTGTTGCTGTTCCTGTGCAGCCCGCGTCAGTTGCTCGAAGCCAAAGGCGTGTACGCATTGCTGTCGCTGGTGGTGAACATCCTGCGTTCGCTGCCGTTCATCATTCTGTTGATCGTGATGATCCCGTTCACCGTGCTGATCACCGGCACCTCGCTCGGCGTGGCCGGTGCGATTCCGCCGCTGGTAGTGGGCGCGACGCCGTTCTTCGCGCGGCTGGTGGAAACCGCCCTGCGTGAAGTCGATCGCGGCATCATCGAAGCGACCCAGTCGATGGGCGCGACCACTCGCCAGATCATCATGAACGCCTTGCTGCCGGAGGCCCGTCCGGGCATCTTCGCAGCGATTACGGTGACGGCGATTACACTGGTTTCCTACACGGCGATGGCCGGTGTGGTCGGCGCCGGTGGCCTGGGTGACCTGGCGATCCGTTTCGGCTATCAGCGGTTCCAGACCGACGTGATGATCGTCACCGTGGTGTTGCTGCTGATCCTGGTGCAAGTGCTGCAAATGGTAGGCGACCGACTGGTCGTGCACTTCTCGCGCAAATAACCGGTTTTGTAATGACATGAGCCGGCCATTCGCTGGCAGGCGCCAGACGGGCGCCGTAAAAAGGAGTTAGCTGAATGAAAAAACTGATCGTTGCCCTGGCTGCCGTTGCAGCGTTCTCGGCCCACGCCGACGAAACCCTGACCGTTGCTGCCACTCCGTTGCCGCACGCGGAAATCCTCGAGTTCGTGAAGCCGGTGCTGGCCAAAGAAGGCGTGGATCTGAAGGTCAAGGTCTTCACCGACTACGTTCAGCCGAACGTGCAGGTGGCCGAGAAGCGTCTGGACGCCAACTTCTTCCAGCACCAGCCGTACCTCGATGAGTTCAACAAGGCCAAGGGCACCAGCCTGGTGTCCGTGACCGGCGTGCACCTGGAACCGCTGGGCGCCTACTCCAGCAAATTCAAGAAAATCGAAGAGCTGCCAAGCGGCGCCAACGTGGTGATCCCGAACGACGCTACCAACGGCGGCCGTGCGCTGTTGCTGCTGGCCAAGGCCGGCGTGATCACCCTGAAGGATCCGAGCAACATCCTGTCGACCGTCAAGGACATTGCCCAGAACCCGAAAGACCTGAAGATCCGTGAACTGGAAGCCGCGACCATCCCGCGCGTGCTGACCCAGGTCGACCTGGCGCTGATCAACACCAACTACGCGCTGGAAGCCAAGCTCGATCCGTCCAAGGATGCGCTGGTCATCGAAGGCAGCGACTCGCCTTACGTGAACATCCTGGTGTCCCGCGCGGACAACAAGGACAGCGACGCCATGAAGAAACTGGCCGCCGCCCTGCACAGCCCGGAAGTGAAGAAATTCATTACCGAGAAGTACAAAGGCGCGGTGTTGCCGGCGTTCTGATTCGGACGCCGCAACGAAAAAGGGGACGCCAGTGGCGTCCCCTTTTTTGTGGCCGGGTGTTCAGCTTTGGACCCACTGTGTATTCGTCCCTCACCCCAGCCCTCCCGAAACGTCGGACCGCCCGTAGGGAGAGGGGGCCGACCGAGGTGTCCTGCGTCCTGCATCGACCTGAAAGATCTTGGCGATTAGGGATTCGAAGCAGTACGTTCAATTCGGTGTAGCTCGCCAATATTCCCCATTCAGTCCCCTCTCCCTCCGGGCGGTCCGACGTTTCGGGAGGGTTAGGGTGAGGGCTAGCTTTTGATCTTCTTACTTGCGGTTCAACATCACCGGCAACTGCGCCACCAGCTTGGCATTATTTAACGGCGCCCGAATAAACCCGCGCTGTGTCCCGTCCGGCCCGATCACCGCCAGGTTCCCACTGTGATCCACCGTGTAGTTCGGCTTGCTGGTATCCGCCGGAATGAACGGAATGCTCACCGCGTTCGCCACCTTCTGCAGTTCTTCGATCGACTTCGGCGTGAGGCCGATGAACTGTGGATCGAAGTAACCCAGGTACTGCTTCAACTGCGCGGGGTTGTCGCGGTTCGGGTCGACGCTGACCAGCACGATCTGCAATTTATCCACAGCGTCCTTCGGCAGTTCGCTCTTGATCTGGCGCAACTGGGCGAGGGTGGTCGGGCAGATGTCCGGGCAGAAGGTGTAGCCGAAGAACAGCAGGCTCCACTTGCCCTTGAGCTCGTTGACCGTGACCGGTTGGCCGTCCTGATTGGTCATCGTCACGTCCGGCAGGTTACGGCTCTGCGGCAGCAGGATGATGCCGGCGTCGATCAGTGCGGTCGGGTCGCCCTGGCCCTTGCCGCTCAGCACTTTGTTGACGGTCAGGCCGAGGATCAGCGCGATCACGGCGACGAGGATGAAGACGGTTTTCTGGGTTCGAGTCATAGGTTCAACAGTAAGTAGTGGTCTACGAGCAGGGCAATGAACAGCAGAAACAAGTACCAGATAGAGTACTTGAAGGTGTTGATCGCCGCGTGCGGTCGAGTGCCACGGTACAGCACCACGGCCCATTGCAGAAACCTGGCGCCCAGACCGAGCGCGCAGATCAGGTACAGCAGGCCGCTCATGTGGATCACGTACGGCAACAGGCTGACCGCCAGCAGGGCGAAGGTGTACAGCAGAATGTGCACCTTGGTGTAGTGCTCGCCATGGGTGACCGGCAGCATCGGAATGTCGGCCTTGGCGTATTCCTCTTTGCGATGGATGGCCAGCGCCCAGAAGTGCGGCGGGGTCCAGGCGAAGATGATCAGCACCAGCAGCAGCGGTTCGGCACTGACGTGGCCGGTGGCCGCGGTCCAGCCGAGCAGTGGCGGCGCGGCGCCGGCAAGACCGCCGATGACGATGTTCTGTGGCGTCGCGCGTTTGAGAAAACCGGTGTAGATCACCGCGTAGCCGAGCAGCGAGGCCAGGGTCAGCCAGGCGGTCAGCGGATTGGTGAAAGTCAGCAGCAAGGCCTGGCCGAGCAGCGCCAGCACCAGCGCAAAGGTCAGTGCACCTGTGGGCGAAACCCGGCCCTCGGCCAGCGGCCTTTTATGGGTGCGGGCCATGACCGCATCGATGCGTCGGTCCACCACATGATTGACCGCCGCCGCGCCACCGGCACACAGCGCGATCCCGAGGTTGCCGAACACCAGCACCGTCCACGGCACCCCGGCGCGGGTTGCGAGGAACATGCCGACCAGCGAGGTGATCAGCATCAGCACCACGACTTTCGGTTTGGTCAGCTCCAGATAATCACGCCACAGCGCCTGCGCCGGACGTTCGCCGATCAGAATCGCCATGGCGTCTCTCCTTTAATAGTGATGGGCGCCGCCGAGTGTTTGCGCGGGCTCAGGCGCCAGCGCGCGATCATCGGCTGCTTGACCCGAACCAGACTGGTCCGCGCGTGGTAGTTGACCAGCACCATCGTCAGCAGCAGCGCCGCACCGCCGGCGTTATGCGCCACGGCCACCGGCAGCGGCAGATGGAACAGCACGTTGCTGATGCCAAGGGTGATCTGCGCCGCGAGGGCGATCAGCACCAGTCCGGCCAGTCGGGTCATGCCCACCACTTTCAGTTGCCAGGCCAGACCGAGCAGGACGAGCGTCACCAGCAACGCGCCGATGCGGTGGGTCAGGTGAATCGCCGTGCGAGCATCGCTGTCGAGTTGCCCGCCGAGGTAATTGGGGCCGATGTGTTGAGTCAGGTGAAAACCGTTGGCGAAATCCGCCGGCGGCAGCCATTGGCCGTGGCAGGTCGGGAAGTCGATGCAGGCCACCGCCGCGTAGTTGGAACTGACCCAGCCACCCAGTGCGATCTGGCCGATCACCAGCAGCAATCCAGCAGTGGCCCAATATTGCAGGCGCTTGGGCACGGTCAGCGCCGGCAGCACGCCGGACAGTCGCAAGGTCAGCAGAAACAGCAGGCTCAAGGTCGCGAAGCCACCGAGCAAATGCCCGGTCACCACTTGCGGCCAGAGCTTGAGTGTCACCGTCCACATGCCGAACGCCGCCTGGGCGAACACCACCGCCAGCAGAAACAGCGGCAGTTTCAGCGGTTGCCCGGGATGACGACGATTGACCCACGCGCGCCCGGCCAGTACCGAGATCAGCATGCCGAGGGTGCCGGCGAAGTAGCGGTGGATCATCTCGTTCCAGCCTTTGTGCGCCTCCACCGGCGAGTCGGGGTAATGCAGTTCGGCATGGGCCAGTTGGGCTTCGCTTTTCGGCACGCTGATGAACCCGTAGCAGCCCGGCCAGTCCGGGCAGCCGAGGCCGGCGTGGGTCAGGCGGGTGTAGGCGCCGAGCAGCACGACGATCAGTGCCAGCAGGGTGGCAAACAGCGCGAGGCGAAATCCAGGTTTGGCCATGACGATGCCCTTATCCGATGTTCGACAGTTTCAGCAGGTGGCGCAGGTCGTTGAGCAGATCCTTGCCCTTGACGCTCGGGTCGTAGCGCAGCACGAGGTTGCCGTGGGGATCGATGATCCACAGCTGCGGTGTGGCCTTGTCGCCCGTGGCCTTGCTGAAGGTGGCTGCGTCCAGCGGGTAGCGTTGCAGCTGCGGGTATTCGCGGGTCAGCTTGGCTTCGTAGTCGGCGCCCAGTGGTTGCGCGGCGGCCAGGGCGTGGCTGGCGCGCCCGGCTTCGCGGCCCAGGCCGATCTGGATCTGCCGCGCCAGGTACACCAGCTGCTGGCAGTCCACCGCGCAGTCCTTCGGTGCGGTGACCAGCATCTGCCAGCGCGTTTCGTCAGCCTGGATGCCGAGGTCGGCGCGGGTCTGGCCGTTGCCGATCAGTTCGCCGTGGTAGCTGCGACCTTCCGGCACCCAGAACTGCAACTTGTACATGCCGGTGGCGAGGATCATCGGCCCGACCACGCCGAGCACGATCAGCAGCAGCTGGATACGTCCGCGACGGCGACTGGCCGGGGCTTTTGCTTCAGACATGCTGGGTGGATTCATGGCCGCTCCCATGGTGTTTCTCCTTTGCGTTGTGCCAGCCGAGATAGAGGTAGAGACCGAACAGGGCGGTGGCCATGGCGAACCACTGCACGGCGTAACCGAGGTGTTTTTCCGGGCCCATCGCGACCACCGGCCAGTCGGCCTGATAGCTGGCGGGGCCGGGTTCGGCGCGTAATTCGTAGGCGAAGCCGTCGCGTTCGAGGGTTTTCCACAATTTCGCGGGTTCGACGGCGGTGACGGTTTGCGGCCAGCGGCTGCTGACCGGATCGGCATGCAGCTGGAAGGTGGCGCCGGGGGCGACGTACACCCAGGCATCGACATTCACGGCGTCGGTCGGTGTGTTGAATTGCGGGGCCGTGCGCCGATCCGGCCACGGCAGCCAGCCGCGATTGACCAGCAGCCACTGGCCGCTGCGTTGATCCTGAAACGGTTGCAGCAATTCGACGCCGACTTTGCCGTTGCGCTGACGGTTGTCCAGCAACAGGCTGTGGGCGGCGTCGAACTGGCCGTGCAGATGCACCCGGCGAAAGGCCGGATCGGCGCTGTGCAGCAACTCGGTGCTGGCCATCGGTTCGGCGGTGCGGCGTTCGGCGTAGCTGGCGAGCAGGGCGGTTTTCTCCGCGCCCCGGCCCAGTTGCCAGAAGCCCAGCGAAATCAGCAACGGCAGCAGCAGGCCGACCACCAGTGTCGGCACCACACCCGGCCGGAAGCGCTTCATGGTCGCGCCAGAAAATCAGTGAACGCGATCGCTATACTCAACTGCATCGCTTGTTCCCCCGGAGTTCTTCCCATGCTCAAAGCAGCCATCGTCCTGATGCTGATTGCCACGGTGGTCAGCCTTTTCAGCGGCCTGTTTTTCCTGGTCAAGGACGACAGCAGCTCGAATCGGCTGGTGATCGCCTTGAGTGTTCGGGTGGCGTTGGCCGCTTGCACCGTCGGCTTGATTGCCTGGGGTTTCTACAGCGGCCAACTGGTGTCCCACGTGCCGTGGTAGCTGCAAGCGCCAAGCGCCAAGCTACAAGCTACAAGCTACAAGCCTTACCGTTTTGACTTGAAGCTCGCAGCTCGCGGCTCGCAGCTGCTGTTAAAGCACATAAACGAAGATGAACAAGCCGATCCACACCACATCGACGAAGTGCCAATACCAGCTCGCCGCTTCAAAACCGAACTGATGTTCGTTGTCGAAGTGGCCCTTCATGATGCGCAGCAGCATCACGAACAGAATGATCGTGCCGATGGTCACGTGGGCGCCGTGGAAACCGGTGAGCATGAAGAACGTCGCGCCGTAGATGCCCGAGCCGAGGGTCAGCCCCAGTTCGTGGTAGGCGTGGATGTATTCTTCGGCCTGGAAGCCGAGGAACGCGCAACCCAGCAGCACGGTGATCGCCAGCCACAGTTTCAGCGCGCCGCGATGACCTTTCTTCAGCGCGTGGTGGGCGATGGTGATGGTCACGCTGGAACTCACCAGCAGGATGGTGTTGATCAGCGGCAGGCCCCAGGGGCTGATGACTTCCTTGGGCGGCGGGAACAGTTTCGGATCCGGCGTGTGCAACAGCGGCCAGGTGAACTGGAAATTCGGCCAGAGCATGTGGGCGATGCCTTTGGTGCCTTCGCCGCCCAGCGCCGGGCCGGAGATGTGTCGCACGTAGAACAGCGCGCCGAAGAAGGCGATGAAGAACATCACCTCGGAGAAGATGAACCAGCTCATGCCCCAGCGGAACGAGCGGTCCAGTTGCGGGCTGTACAACCCCGCGCGGCTCTCCTTGATCACCGTGCCGAACCAGCCGAACAGCATGTACGCCAGCAACAGGCCGCCGACGAAAAAGATCAGCGGGCCGTGGGATTCCGGACGCGCTGCCTTCAGATCGTTGAACCAGGTCGCCAAACCGTACACGGTGACGAACATCCCCACCGTGGCGACGATCGGCCACTTGCTCTGGGCCGGGACGTAATAGTGCTCATGAGTTGCCATTTATTGTTCTCCTTATCGGGCACGCTTAACCGCCAGTGTTTGCAGCCACCGGAGGATGTCGGGCGGTGATATCGAACAGCGTGTAGGACAGCGTCAGGTGCTTCACGTCCTTGGGCATGTCGCGGTCAACGATGAAACGCACCGGCATCTCGATCTGCTGACCGGGCTGCAGCACCTGCTGGGTAAAACAAAAGCATTCGGTCTTGTGGAAATACGCCGCCGCATTGCTCGGCGCGATGCTCGGTACGGCTTGAGCGCTCATCGGTTTGTCGGTGGGGTTGCGGGCGATGAAGATCATCTCGTTCACCGCGCCGGGGTTGGCCGTCAGCTCGTCATGCTTGGGATAGAAATCCCATGGCATGTCGGCGGTGTTGGTCGACAGAAATTGCACCCGCACCTGCCGCGTAGCATCGACGGTCTGCTCGCCCTCGTACTGCCCGGCGGTCTTGCCGTTGATACCGAACGCCTTGCACATCACGTCGTAGATCGGCACCAGAGCAAAGCCGAAGACGAACATCGCCACCACCACGCCGAGCAGTCGGGTGACCAGCTTCTTCATCGAAATCGAGTCAGCCATGGTGGCGGCCCTCAACGGCTACAGGGTTCATTTCACTTCCGGCGGCGTGGTGAAGGTGTGATACGGCGCCGGTGACGGCACGCTCCATTCCAGACCTTCGGCGCCATCCCACGGTTTGGCCGGTGCCGGCTCGCCGCCACGGATGGTCTTGATCACGATGAACAGGAAGAAGATCTGCGTGGCACCGAACATGAACGCGCCGATCGACGAGACCATGTTGAAGTCGGCGAACTGCAGGTTGTAGTCCGGAATCCGTCGGGGCATGCCCGCCAGGCCCACGAAGTGCATCGGGAAGAACGTCAGGTTCATGCCGACGAAGGACAGCCAGAAGTGCAGCTTGCCCAGGGTTTCGTCGTACATGTGGCCGGTCCATTTCGGCAGCCAGTAATAGGCCGACGCGAAGATCCCGAAGATCGCCCCCGGCACCAGCACGTAGTGGAAGTGCGCGACCACGAAGTAGGTGTCCTGGTACTGGAAGTCCGCCGGGGCGATGGCCAGCATCAGCCCGGAGAAACCGCCGATCGAGAACAGAATCACGAACGCCACGGCAAACAGCATCGGCGTCTCGAAGGTCATCGAGCCTTGCCACATGGTGCTGGCCCAGTTGAACACCTTCACTCCGGTCGGCACCGCGATCAGCATCGTCGCGTACATGAAGAACAACTCGCCCACCAGCGGGATGCCCACCACGAACATGTGGTGCGCCCAGACGATGAACGACAGGAACGCGATGCTCGCCGTGGCGTAGACCATCGAGGTGTAGCCGAACAGCGGCTTGCGCGAGAAGGTCGGGATGATCTGGCTGACGGCGCCGAAGGCCGGCAGGATCATGATGTACACCTCGGGGTGGCCGAAGAACCAGAACACATGCTGGAACAGCACCGGGTCACCGCCACCGGCGGCACTGAAGAAGCTGGTGCCGAAGTGGATGTCCATCAGCATCATCGTCACGCACCCGGCCAGCACCGGCATCACCGCGATCAGCAGGAACGCGGTGATCAGCCAGGTCCAGACGAACAGCGGCATTTTCATCAGGGTCATGCCGGGGGCGCGCAGGTTGAGGATGGTGGCGATCACGTTGATCGCGCCCATGATCGAACTGATCCCCATCAGGTGGATGGCGAAGATGAAGAACGTCACGCTTTCCGGGGCATAGGTGGTGGACAGCGGCGCGTAGAACGTCCAGCCGAAGTTCGGCCCGCCACCGGGGGTGAACAGGGTCGAGACCAGCAGCAGGAACGCCGCCGGCAGCAGCCAGAAGCTGAAGTTGTTCATCCGCGGCAGGGCCATGTCCGGCGCACCGACCATCAACGGGATCATCCAGTTGGCGAGGCCGACGAACGCCGGCATCACCGCACCGAACACCATCACCAGGCCGTGCATGGTGGTCATCTGGTTGAAGAACGCAGGTTCCACGATCTGCAGTCCGGGCTGGAACAGCTCGGCGCGGATCACCATGGCGAACGAGCCGCCGAGCAGGAACATGCAGAACGCAAACCACAGGTACAGCGTGCCGATGTCCTTGTGGTTGGTGGTCAGTACCCAGCGCATCAGGCCTTTGGCGGGGCCGTGGGCGTGGTCGTGGTCGGCATGACCGTGGTCATCGATGACAGCGCTCATGGCCGGTCTCCTTCAAGTGAGTGGACTGGGCAGGCCGGGGCGCAGGGCCCCGACCGGTTCACGAAGTACGCAATAGACCGGCTCATTTGCTTTCCGCCTGTTTCAGCTCCAGCACTTCTTTTGGCGTGACCATGTCGCCCTTGTTGTTGCCCCAGGCGTTACGTTCGTAGGTCACGACCGCTGCGATATCGACTTCCGACAACTGCTTGCCGAACGCCGCCATGGCGGTGCCGGGCTTGCCGTGGAAGACAATGCTCAGGTGCGCGTCTTTCGGGCCGGTGGCGATTTTCGAGCCCTTGAGGGCCGGGAACATCGGCGGCAGGCCCTGGCCTTCGGCCTGGTGACAGGCGACGCAGGTGGTGTGGTAGATCTTGTCGCCGCGCTCCTTGAGCTCGTCGAGAGTCCATTCCTTGCTGGTCAGCTCCTTGAGCTGCAACGCTTCGGCCTTGCGCTCGGCGAGCCATTTTTCGTAGTCGGCCTTCTCCTTGACGTCGACCACGATCGGCATGAAGCCGTGGTCCTTGCCGCACAGCTCGGCGCACTGGCCACGGTAGAGGCCGGGCTTGTCGATGCGGGTCCAGGCTTCGTTGACGAACCCGGGAATCGCATCGCGCTTGACCGCGAAGGCCGGCACCCACCAGGAGTGGATCACGTCGGCGGAGGTCACGAGGAAGCGCACCTTGGCGCCGGTCGGCAGCACCAGTGGCTTGTCGACCTCGAGCAGGTAATGCTCGCCCTTGGCTTCCTTGTTGTGAATCTGTTCGGCGGGCGTGGCCAGGTTGCTGAAGAACTCGACGTCCTGGCCCAGGTATTTGTAGTGCCACTTCCACTGATAACCGGTGATCTGGATATCGATATCCGGCTCACTGGTGTCGTACATCTTGATCAGGGTCGCGGTCGCCGGAACGGCCATCGCCACCAGGATCAGCAGCGGGACGACGGTCCAGAGAATTTCGACGGTGGTGCTTTCGTGGAATTTTGCGGCGACCTGCCCGGTTGAACGGCGGTGCACCATCATCGACCAGAACATGGCGCCGAAGACGATGATCCCGATCACCACACAGATCCAGAAAATGGTCATGTGCAGGTCGAATACTGCGTGACTGATTTCAGTCGCTCCAGGCGCCATATTCACAGTCCAGGCAGCGTGCGCCGGGCTGAAAATCGACCACAACAGGAGGCCCATCCAGACGTGTGGATGTCGCATCATTGCGGGTTCCCCTTATCGTTCTTGTTATCCCGCCGGCTTTCACCAGAGGCAAGGGAGCGGCTGCATCAGACTACGAACTTGAATCGCCGGGCCTTGCTGCGTGGGCAGTCGGGCGTCATCAGCTAACTCCATTCAATGGCGAGTATAGACAGCCACCGAGAAATGCAATGTGCGGACGTAAATCGTATGAAACAGCTGGCACTTGCGTTCCAGGGCACGAATGGAGAAGGATGCAGACGAGTGTTGGCAAACCGATATAACGCCGGTGCATCAAGGATGAAATAATTATGACAAATGCGTCTTAGCATTTTTCGTAAGCCAGCTAAGTTATGTCTTCCCTATTTCATTGCCTTGTTTCCTGGAGTTTTCATGAACACCGCCGCATTGCGCGAGCAGATCCACATAGCCCGACAACACGAGATTGAAACCGGAAAGCTGACCCGTCAGCTGGAAGCCCAACTGCAACACCTGCACCCGGCCATCCAGTTGCCGGAAACCGACGCCAACGGCGTGCTGACGCGTTTTGTCGCCGCCTACATCGACGAAGTGCCAGATCTGCTGGATGCAGCCAATGAAGTCGCCAGGGAAGCGGGAATCGAATCGCAGATCAAACCGGTGCTGAAAATCGCCGAGCAGTACTTCCTCCAGCCGCCCGTGGGCCTGGACAGTCTGCTGGACGAAGCCTATCTGGCGCATCGTTTTGTCGAAGAGGTCAACGACCTTTACATCAAGCATCTCGGCCAGCCACTGATCCCCTTGGACATGACGGTCGCCAATCTGATAGCTCACCAGTTGCTTGGTGAGGAATTTGCCAATCAACTCGACGAAGTGGTGCATCACGCAGTGGACAGCATGCTCGACGACGACAGCTTTGCGCTGGAGTCGGTGGAAGCCTACCGCGAGAAACTCAGCAGCCCGGACACCGGTGCGGCGTGGAAACGCTGGCCGTGCATGAGCCGCCGTCTGGGCGTGGGCCTGGAGCTGGATCAGCCTGCGGCTTGATCCCGGCGCAAACGATTGGGGGAACAGATTGCTCTGTTCCCCCAAATGTTTTCAGCCCGCCGCTCCGATCCCGGTGGTGGTGCGGATCCGCCCCTCGAGCCGTCGTTTCAACCCGCGCGACTCGATCAACAGCTTCGCCCCCTTGGCCGCATTCGCCCGGCCCCACTCTTCGAGCAGTTCCAGACACGAATGGTCGATGTAGCTCAGGTTATTGAGCGGCACATGCACCGTGGTGCCCGGCGGAATGCTGCCCAGTACCTGAGTCAGTGCCGGCACTTTGAGGAACGTCGCGGCGCCCACCAGGCGCAACTCCATTTCCCCGTCCTGCGGCAGATCGATCAGGCTGATTTTCAGGCGTGAGGCCTTGAACGCCAGTTTCACCAGGGTCAGACCGAAACCGATCAGCACGCCGGTCAACAGGTCGGTGAAGATGATCGCCAGTGCTGTGGCGGCGTAGGTGAACATCGGCATCCGGCCATATCGGGCCAGACCACGGAATGCCTTGAGGTCCACCAGTTTGAAGCCGGTGTAGACCAGAACGCCCGCCAGACTCGCCACCGGAATGCTCTGCAACACGCTCGACAGCAACAGCACGAACGCCAGCAGCCACAGGCCATGGAAAATCGTCGAGTAGCGTGTGGTGGCGCCGGCCTGGACGTTGGCCGAACTGCGCACGATCACCCCGGTCATCGGCAGCGCGCCGACCAGACCGCAGAGCATGTTGCCGACACCTTGCGCCGACAGCTCACGGTCGAAATCCGAACGCGGGCCGCTGTGCATGCGATCCACCGCAGCGGCGGACAGCAGGGTTTCGGCGCTGGCGATGAAGGCCACGGCGAATGCGGCGATCAGCAGCGTTGGATCGGCGAGACTGAGCAGATCCGCCGGTTTCAGCCAGTCGATGGCTTCGGCCAGGTTCTCTGGCACTTCAACCCGTTTCACTTGCAACGCCAACAGCAGGCTGGCGCCTGTCGCCAGCCCGACCCCGAGCAGCGCGCCCGGAATAAAGCGCAGCGAATGCGGGCGGAATTTCTCCCACAACCACATCACGGCTATGGTCGACAGCCCGAGCAACCCGGCCTGCCAGCCTAAGGACGGCAAGGCCTGCGCCACTGCGCCGGGGAATGCCGTGAGGTTGTCGAGGCCGGAGGGTTTCGGTGACGCATCGAGCATCACATGCACTTGCGACAGCACAATCAGCACGCCAATCCCCGCGAGCATGCCGTACACCACCGCTGGCGCCGTGACCCGAAACCAGCAACCGAGCTTCAGCCGTCCGGCCACCAGTTGCAGAAAACCGGCGAGCAGCAGGATCGGCCCGAGCATTTCGATGCCGTGCTGGCGCACCAGCTCGAACACCAGCACCGCCAGACCCGCCGCCGGCCCGCTGACCTGCAACGGCGACCCCGCCAGCCAGCCCACCACCAGACCGCCGATGATCCCGGTGATCAGGCCTTTGGCCGGCGGCAGCCCTGACGCAATGGCAATGCCCATGCACAGCGGCAACGCGACCAGAAACACAACCACTGAAGCGAGCAGCTCCCGTGGCAACACAGCTTTCAATTGAGCCGCACGCATGGCGATACTCCCGAAGTTTTCTTCAGGCGTGGCAAGGCCTGGCCGCTGAAACAGCGGCCGGCGTCAAACCACACAGATTTTTAGGAGGATTTAGAAGCGCGCTTTGGGCGTCGCCACCGGAATCGGATGGCTGCCGTCGAGCGGCAGGAAGCATCCCTGATCCGCGTCGTAAGCTTTGATTTCGCTGGTTTCGATGTTGTAGACCCAGCCATGGATGAACAGATGACCGTTCGCCATGCGCGAGGCTACCGAAGGATGGGTACGCAAGTGCTGCAGTTGGGCGATGACGTTTTCCTCGGTGAGGATCGGCATGCTTTCTTTTTCGTCGGCGCAGTTGCAGTTGTCATGCACCATGGTTTTCGCGACTTCGGCGTGGCGCAGCCAGGCTTTGACCGTCGGCATCTTTTCCAGGCTGTCCGGGTTGAGCACCGCGCGCATGGCGCCGCAGTCGGAGTGGCCGCAGATGATGATGTGCTGCACGCCAAGTGCCAGAACCGCGTATTCGATGGCGGTGGAAACGCCGCCGTTCATCTGGCCGTAGGGTGGCACCACGTTGCCGACGTTCCGGGTCACGAACAGATCGCCGGGCGAACTCTGGGTGATCAGTTCGGGCACGATGCGCGAATCGGCGCAGGTGATGAACATGGCCCGTGGCGACTGGGCCGTGGCGAGTTTCTTGAAGAGTTCTTCCTGCTGCGGAAAGACCTCATGATGAAAATGCAAAAAGCCGTCAACGATACGATTCAACGCTGCATCGGCGGATTCCGCCACAGGGGCGGCTTGCGCCGACGCAGCCAACGGCTGTTTATCCTTGTCACTCATGATTCATCCTCATTGGCGGATTCGGGGAGTCGTTCCCGTGTATTCCGGTGTGAAGCCAGTGGCTGTTTAGAACATCCGGGTCATCCCGACCCGTCAGTCACTCGATGAACAAGGTAACCGCCGAAACTTAACTCAAACTGAATCAAGCGCTCTAGAACGTGTGTTCCAGGTCACAAAAAACGTGACCGGCGTAAACCGGGCCCAGCATCCCTTCCTCTCAACCACAGGCCAATTGACCCTAAATCAGCGCCATCTGGCGACCCGGTGGACAGAAGGCCGTGCAATCGAGGTTGAAGCCTTCGCGGTGATTGAGGCCCAGGCGTTTCAGCGCTTTGGCGAAGCGCTGGGCGAGCAGGTCGGCGAACGGCCCCTCGCCGCGCATCCGGGCGCCGAAACGGCTGTCGTAAAGCTCACCGCCACGGCTCTGGCGGATCAGGCTCAACACATGCGCCGCACGTTGCGGGTAGTGCGCCTCAAGCCATTCCTCGAACAGCGGCGCCACCTCCAGCGGCAGGCGCAGCATCATGTAGGCCGCGCTCTGGGCACCGGCGGCGTGGGCTTCGGTCAGCAGGCTTTCGATTTCGCTGTCGTTGATCATCGGAATCATCGGCGAACACAGCACACCGACCGGAATCCCCGCCTCGCGCATGACCCGGATTGCCCGCAACCGGGCCTTGGGCGCGGCGGCGCGGGGCTCGAGAATGCGTTTAAGTTCGTCGTCCAGGGTGGTCAGGCTGATCATCACCGCCACCAGCCGTTGTTGCGCCAGTTCGGTGAGCAGGTCGAGGTCGCGCAGGATCAGCGAGCCCTTGGTGACGATGGTCACCGGATGCCGGTAGCGCAGCAGCACTTCGAGGGTCTGGCGGGTGATCCGGTGTTCGCGTTCGATCGGCTGATAGGGATCGGTATTGGAGCCGAGGTTGATCGGCGCGCATTGATAGCCTTTTTTCCCCAGCTGTTCTTCCAGCACCTGGGCGGCGTTGGTTTTGGCGATCAGTTTGGTTTCGAAATCCAGCCCCGGCGACATGTCCCAATAGGCGTGGCTGGGTCGTGCATAGCAATAAATGCAGCCGTGCTCGCAGCCGCGATAGGGATTGATCGAGCGGTCGAAGGGCAGGTCCGGCGAGGTGTTGCGGGTGATGATGGTCTTCGCGGTTTCGAAGCTGACTTCGGTGCCCTGGGTCAAAGGCACTTCCTGAAACCAGCCGTCATCCTCGGCCACCGAACGACTCGGCGCGAAGCGGTTGTGCGGGTTGGTCGCGGTGCCGCGACCGCGCGGAGGCAATGGGCTGGTCATCACGGATTTCCTTTATCTGTACATGCATACAGTATCCGCAAGGTGGCGGATGATCCACTACCGTTCAGCCGTCGATCAATAAATCGAGCGGTTAGTTGCAAGTTTGTCTAGAGCTAAAGTTGCAGTTGTGCAAATTGAAGAAACATAAGTTGGCTGTTCGTTTACTGTTCAAGTTCGTAGTATCCACTTCGCTTCACACCACTTGACTATATAAAAGACAAAAGGATTTGATGATGTCGTTTTTTAATTCGCGCGGTATTTTTCTGCAACTGATGCAGCCCGGTCCATCGGAACCCAATACACTGGTTTCCATGCAACTGGCGCGTAAGGAACTGGGCTGGGATGCCGAGGCTGGCGTGCAGACCGAAATGCTGGTTGATCCGATTTTTGTCACCGCGACCTCCCGGGATGGCGGCCATACCTTCAGCATCGGCCGTCTGGAGCACGATGTGGATCGTGACGGTGAAATCGGTGAGCAGGATCGAGCCAAACTGGTTGCTCTGGCCAAAGCCTATGCCAGTATTACCAATCCGTAACAGCCATTAAATAAATAACCCCTGCATGACTGATCATGCAGGGTTTATTGCGTTTAGTTGTGGTTTGTTACTTGTCCAAGATCACCGGCTGATGTTGTAGTCATATCGTCGGTACGTAACTTGGCAACATCTTTTGCGGTGACGGTGGAGCCCTTGTTACCCCAACTTCCACGAATAAAGCTCACGACATCCGCCACTTCCTGATCCGACAGACGCCAGGCGAAACCCGGCATGGTGAAGGTCGATGGCGCTGCGTGCGTCGCAGGCAAGGTGCCGCCCTTGAGCACAATGTGGATAAGCGAGGTCGGGTCGTCCGATTGCAGCACCGGATTGCCTGCCAGCGCCGGGAACACCCGGGTGTAGCCGTGGCCGTCCGTGCGGTGGCACGCCGCGCAGTTGTCGATGTACACAGACGCGCCACGCTGACTGTCATCACCGTTCCACAAGGCCTTGGCAGCTTTCTCGTCGTACTGGTGCGGCTGGTCGGCAGGATCATTGGCCGGCAGCGATTTCAGGTAGCGGGCAATCGCGGTCAGGTCGGCGTCGGTCATGTACTGCATGCTGTGGGTGACCACGTCGCTCATGCCACCGAACACCGCGCTGCGGTCGCTGCGACCGGTTTTGAGGAACTGCACCAGTTGTTCTTCGCTCCAGCTGCCGAGACCGTCCTTGTGGTCGCCGCGCAGGCTCTTGGCGATCCAGCCTTCCAGCGGCGCACTGCCTGACAGAAAACTGCTGCCTTCGGCCGCGCTCAGGGATTTTTCCTGCATGGTCAGGGCCCGTGGCGTATGGCAGGCGCCGCAATGTCCGAGGCCTTCCACCAGATACGCCCCACGGCTGACGACGGCATCGTCCGACGCGGCTTTGTAATCCTCGACCTTCGGTGCGAACAGCCAGCGCCAGCCCATCAGCGGCCAGCGCATGCTCAGTGGCCACGGGATGTCGCTGGCCTTGTTCTCTTGCGCCACCGGTTCCACGCCGTGCATGAAGTAGGCGTAAAGCGCCTGCATGTCGGTTTCGCTGACACGGGCGTAGGACGGGTACGGCATCGCCGGGTACAAGGTACTGCCGTTTTTGGCCACGCCATGGCGCACGGCCTGGTCGAAATCCTCGAAGCTGTAGTCACCGACGCCGGTTTTATCCGGGGTGATGTTGGTCGAGTAGATCGTGCCGATCGGGGTTTCCATCGGCAGGCCACCGGCGAACGGCTTGCCATCCTTGGCCGTGTGGCAGGCCACGCAGTCGCCGGCACGGGCGAGGTATTCGCCTTGCTTGATCAAGGATTGATCAACTTCGGCGCCATGAACGGCCGTGCTGCCGAGCAGCGCGAGGGTCGCGATAACGAGAGTCTTCATGGTCATCGCTCCTTAAGCCTGAACCAGCGGGCCGGGGTTTTTCAGGTATTGCTCGCGGATCGCTTTCGCCGACCAGTAGGTCAGCGCGGCAACCAGGCCGGTCGGGTTGTAGCCCAGGCCTTGCGGGAATGCCGAGGCGCCCGGGACGAATACGTTGTGCACGTCCCAGCTCTGCAGGTAGCGGTTCAGCGCGCTGGTCTTCGGATCGGTGCCCATGATCGCGCCACCGTTGAGGTGGGTGGTCTGGTACGACGCGGTGTTGAAGTGGTCGCCGACTTTCTTGCCGATCACTGCGATGGCTTTCGGGCCCATGGCCTCGGCGATCTTGCCCATTTTCTCGACCATGAAGCGGTTCATCTTGATGTCGTTTTCCTGCCAGTCGAACGTCATCCGCAGCAGCGGCATGCCGTAGGCATCGCGGTACACCGGGTCCAGATCGAGGTAGTTGCCACGGTAGGACTGATGCGCGCCGTGGGCGTCCATCGACACTTGGTGGGTGTAGTAATCGGCGGTGGCGCGTTTCCACGCACTGCCCCAGGCCGGAGTACCCGGCGGGTTGGAGGTGCCGGCGATCGGTCGGCTGCCGGCCTGGTTGACCCACATCGGCGAGCCGCCGACGAAGCCATGCGGTCCGTGATCGAAGTTGTCGGCGTTGAAGTCATCCACCGCCACACCGTTGCCGCCGGCGCCGATGAAGTTGTTGGTGTGGGTGTCCTTGTCGAAGAACGCCTTGATGGTGGCCATGTTCTGGTAGGCGAAGTTGCGCCCGACCACGCCTTCGCCACTGACCGGGTCGTACGGTTTGCCGATGCCGGAGAGCAGCATCAGCCGTACGTTGTGCAACTGGAACGCGCCGAGGATCACCACATCCGCCGGTTGCTCGATCTCGCGACCCTGACCGTCGATGTAGGTGACGCCGGTGGCCTTGGTTTTCGTGCTGTCGAGGTTGACCCGCAGCACATGAGCGTTCGGCCGCAGTTCGAAATTCGGCAGCGGCTTCAGCGCTGGCAGAATGTTCACGTTCGGCGACGCCTTGGAATACATGTAGCAAACGTAACCGCTGCAGAAACCGCAGAAGTTGCACGGGCCCATCTGCGCGCCGTAGGGATTGGTGTACGGCCCCGACGTATTTGCGGAAGGCAGGTTGTAGGGTTTGTAACCGACTTCGGTAGCCGCTTTGCCGAACAGCTGTGCGGAAACCGTGTTTTTCTGCGCTTCCAGCGGGAACGGGTTCGAGCGATCCGGTGCGTACGGGTTGCCGCCCTTGCCCTGACCGACCAGTTGGCCATTCACGGTCCAGGCCTGGCCGGAGGTGCCGAAGACTTTTTCGGCGAAATCGAAGAACGGTTCCAGCTCTTCATAGCTGACGCCGAAGTCCTGGATGGTCATGTCCTTGGGGATGAAGCTTTTGCCGTAGCGCTCTTCGTAGTGGCTGCGCATGCGCAACTCGATCGGGTCGACCCGAAAGTGCACGCCCGACCAGTGCAAACCGGCGCCGCCCACGCCATTGCCCGGCAGGAACGCGCCCAGTTGGCGGTTCGGCAGGGCGATGTCGTTGACGCTGTGACGGATGGTGACGGTTTCCTTGGAAACGTCCTGGAAGAGTTTTTTCCGCACGCTGTAGGTGAGTTCGTCGATCACCTGGGGATAGTTGCCGTCCGGGTAGGTGTCCTGCATCGGTCCGCGTTCCAGCGCCAGCACGTTGAGTCCGGCTTCGGTCAGCTCCTTGGCCATGATCGCGCCTGTCCAGCCGAAACCGACGATCACTGCGTCGACCTTCTTCATTACCGTTGCCATGCTCACGCCCTCTCGCCGCGAATCGAAACTGCCGGGAAGGGGTACTGCTCGTTGCGTTCCACCCAATCCATGAAATCGGCGCGGGCGCCGGGGAAGCCGATCATGGTCCAGCCGACCATGCCTTTATTGCCGCCGTGGATCGGGTCGCAGAAGAACCCTTCCTTGGTGTTTTGCAGCAGCAGACTGAAGAAAATCTTCGCCGGAACCGTGTCGAATTGCGGTTTTCCGGCTTCAAGCTGCTTGAGCAGATCGTCTCGGGTAGCGCTGTCTTGCTCGGCAAATGTTTTACCGTTGATGGATTTTGCCCACTGATCCGTGGCGGCGATGCCGAGGCGATAGATCTCTTTCGGCACCAGTTTGCTCTGCCAGCCCATCTCCGGCGCGGCGTCGGCATTGAACGGGCCCTGCATGTACCAAAGAGCACCGGCGGCGTACGGGGTGTTCATCTGACGGTCGATGTATTCCGGCACGCCAGCTTCGAGTGCACCTGGGCCTTGCGCATCGTTGGGGATCAACTGCGCGACGGCGGCATTGATGAACGCCCACTCTTCGGCGGTGAAGTAGCTCGGCTGATAAGTGCTGGCCTCAAAGGCGGCCGTTTTCGCCGGAGCTATGGCAGGCGCGCTTTCAGGCGCTGCTTGCAGCACCGTGCTGCCGAGACCGCTGCCGGCCAGAGTCACGACCGGAATCAGGGTCAGGGATTTGCGCAAAAACTCACGCCGCGGGTTGTCTCGATCTTCATCAGACATGGGTATGCACCTCATCAGGCATTGATGGTTGTCAGCCGTTTCTGCGAACGGCTCAAGAATTTTCTGGCTGCGACGTGGCCGGAATGACCGGGAGAAAGGGGACGCGTCTGCAACATGATGTGACAAATGGTAGCAGGCTAAGCAACCGGATGAACCGATTCAGCAAAAAAAGACCACTTTTCGACCAAGGGAACCGGTGTCTTCACGATTCTTTTACAAGCGCCTCACAGGGATTTGACTGCGAGGCTCGCAAGCTGTGGCCTTCACTGACGAAACCCACACGGTCGCCGTAAAGCATGTTCCTGACGCGTTTTTCCTCCGCATTCTGTTTGTCGCTGTTTGCGCTGTTCAGCTGGATTCCCGCTCAGGCCGCGGACACTCCGGCTTCCCGTCCCGTCGAGTGGGCGCAACCGGTAGAGGTGCAATACAACCTGTTCCAGATGTCGCCCACGCTGTATCGCAGCGCGCTCCCCGACGACGGTGCGGTACCGTTGCTGAACAACCTGAAGGTGGCCACGGTCATCAACTTCCTGCCGGAAGCGGATTCCAAATGGTTGAAAGCCCCCGGTATCCATCAGGTGCAATTGCCCTATCGCACCAATCACGTGGACGACAGTGACGTGCTCAAGACCCTGCGTGCCATCCAGTCCGCCGAAGCCGATGGCCCGGTGTTGATGCACTGCAAGCACGGCTCCGATCGCACCGGCCTGATGGCGGCGATGTACCGGATCGTCGTGCAGGGCTGGAGCAAGGAAGACGCCCTGAACGAAATGACCCAGGGCGGGTTTGGGGAGAGTGGGCACTTCCGGGACAGCGTGCGCTACGTGATGCAGGCCGATGTCGATAAATTGCGCACCGCGCTGGCCAATGGCGATTGCAGCACCAGCGCGTTTGCCACGTGCTCGATGAAGAGCTGGTTTCAGACGGTCAATCTGAAGTGACCCGTCCGGCCTCCACGTCAACGAGGCCGGCGACCGGCCGGCCGATGAACGCTTCTACCGCGTCCAGCAACGGACGCCCCGCACCTGGTGCAAAGAACGTGGCGCGGAACTCTCGGCCGGTTTGCGCGTTGAACACCCAGTCCCGGTTGAAGCGCTTGAACGCTTCCTGAGCCAGCGCGCCCGACCAGACGTAGGCGTAAACCGAAGCGTCGTACTGGGTCACCATGTAATCGAATCCATTGGCAAACCGGTGATCGCCCGGCAGTTGCAGAGGACTCAGGCTGCGCTGCACGTCGGTGCAGACCTCCTCGACCGAGCGCCCGTCGCCGGGGGTCAGGTGCAGCTCGAAATCAATCATCGCCCCCATCAGCAACAAGGCCTGCTGCCGGCTGGAGTGGGCCTGAGCAGCTGACAGTGCCGCGTCGACCCGTGTGGCGCTCAAGCGTTCGCCGGTCTGAAAATGCGCGCCGAGCCACAGCACAAACTCCCGCGACAAACACCACTGCTCGAACAACTGCCCGGAAAACTCCGCCGCTTCATGGCCCAGTTGCAGGATGCCGGACAGGCTGTGATGGGGCGAGCGTGTCAGCACGTGTTGGAGGCAATGGCCAAACTCATGAAACAGCACCCGCAGATCGTCGATTTCGAGCCAGCACGGATGGGTATCGGTGGCCGGTGTGAAATTGCTGTAGAGCAGGGCAATCGGCAGCGCCGGGCGGCCTTCGGCGTTGATCCGGCGATTGCGCAGCGTGGAGGTGCCGGGGAAGTCCACCGCGTTGTCGCGGTGAAACGGGTCGAGGTAGATGTAGCCGATGACCTGTTCATGCTCGCTGATTTCCAGCAGGCGCACATCGTCATGCCAGTGGCCGCCACCGGACCGCTCGACGATGCGTATCCCGAACATTCGTTCGCAGAACAGAAAGAGCCTGCGCAGGGTGCCCTCGAGCGGAAAGTAATCACGCAGGTTTTCCAGCGCAACGGGAAACTGCTGTTGGCGCCATTGTTCGGCGAGGAAATCTTCATCCCACGGCTGAACCCGGTCAATCCCGCGTTGCTGCGCGAAGGCTGCCAGTTGTTTTGCATCCTGCGCGAGGGCAGGTGCCAGCTGCGCCACCTGACGCTGGAGAAAACCACTGACCCATTCCGTCGTCCGGGTGCTGTTTTTGGCCAGACTCAGTTGCGCGGCGTTTTCATGGCCGAGCAAACGGGCTTTTTGCTGGCGCAGGGCAAGCAGCCTGGTCAGCACCGGGCCGTTATCGAAGCGACCGGCCAGCGGCCCGCGATCGGAGGCACGGGTCATGTAGGCAACGTAGCATTCCTCCCGCAGGGCGCGGTTTTCGGCGTACTTGAGGATGTGCTGGCAGGTGTTCTGGTCCAGCCGGATCAACCAGCCGTCATGCCCGGTCTGGCGTGCGGCGAGTGCCAGCCGATCTTTCATGGCCGGCGACAAGCCTGCGAGCAGCGCAATATCGTCAATACGTTTGCTCCACGCCTCGGCCCAGCGCTCGAGGTTGTCCAGAAACACGTACTCCAACCCGCCGATCTCGCGGTTCAACCGCGCCAGTTCCTGTTGCTGTTCAGCAGGAAGCTCGATGCCCGACTGCTTGAAACGACGCAGAATCCGCGACAGTGCGATGTTGCGCGACTCATCGAAACTGCCGGCGATCGAGCTTTGTGCCAACCGCTGGTAAGCCTCGTACAAAGGGCGATTGCGGGCTTTATCGGAGCGATACTGATTGATCGCCAGATGCGCCTTGGCGCTTTCCACGAGCCAGACCGCATCGTCGGATCTGACCATCGACAACGTTTCAAGAATCGAGCGAACTTCACCGAGGCGCGCGTCGGCTTCGTCGATGCTCAGTACCAGATCATCCCAGCCGGGATGTTCGGTCTGACTGGCGATCACCTGGGCGATGATTCTTTGGTTGTCCGCAATGATGCTGGTGACCGCCGGCAGCAGGTGCTCGGCGCGAATCGCTGGCCACGGTGGCAGCGTCCAGTGTTGCAGGAGGGGATTGGTGTCGGGCATGGCAGCTTCCTTCGAGGCGTGGCGCAAAAGGCCAGCCTACGAAGCAAGTGCGGGGGACAGGTGTTAAGCCAATACCACCTTCCACCGACGAATCGGGGAAGGTGATTGAGGATCAGTGCTGCTCGTCGGGCTTTTTCTTCAACTTCGGATTCGGGAAGAACTGCACCGCCTGAACCGTTTTGTCCGGGGCAGGCTTGAGCGCGCTGGTGTTGACCCGCGTGCCCAGCTCTTTCGGCACCGACAGCCCTTGGGCATTGAGCGTATCGCTGTAGCCGCACGCCACACATTCGCGGTGCGGGACATCGTCCTCGCTCCACATCATCAGTTTGTCCGGCTCGCTGCACGCCGGGCAGACCGCCCCGGCGATAAAGCGTTTTTTGGTCTTCACGGGTGCCTCACTCATGCTGCCGCGTCCTCACTCAGGCCGCTGTGGCGCAAGAGTGCGTCAATCGACGGCTCACGGCCACGGAAGTCGACGAACAGCACCATCGGCTCCTGCGAGCCACCGCGGGCCAGGATCGCTTCACGGAAGGCGCGACCGGTGTCGGCATTCAGCACGCCGTCTTCTTCGAACTTCGAAAAGGCATCTGCCGACAGCACTTCCGCCCACTTGTAGCTGTAGTAACCCGCCGCGTAACCGCCGGCGAAGATGTGGGCGAAGCTGTTCGGGAAGCGGTTGTAGGCCGGAGGACGCATCACCGACACCTCGTCACGCACGCCTTCCAGAACCTGCGCGACGCTGCGGCCGTCACCGTGAGTGGCGTGCAGTTCGAAGTCGAACAGCGAGAATTCCAGTTGGCGCACCATCATCAGGCCGGACTGGAAGTTTTTCGCCGCGAGCATTTTTTCCAGCAGATCCTGTGGCAGCGGCTCGCCGGTTTCGTAGTGGCCGGAAATCAGCGCGAGGCCTTCCGGCTCCCAGCACCAGTTCTCCATGAACTGGCTCGGCAGCTCGACTGCGTCCCACGCCACGCCGTTGATGCCGGAAACGCCGGCATGCTCGACGCGGGTCAGCAGGTGATGCAGGCCGTGGCCGAATTCGTGGAACAGGGTGGTCACTTCATCGTGGGTCAGCAGCGCAGGCTTGCCGCTGTCGGCCGGGGTGAAGTTGCACACCAGGTTGGCCACCGGGCTTTGCAGTACACCGTCGAGGGTGCGGCGACGGTCGCGGGCGCCGTCCATCCACGCGCCGCCACGCTTGTTGGCGCGGGCGTAGAGGTCGAAGAAGAAGCGACCGACGTGCTGGCCGTTTTCTTTGATTTCGAACAGGCGCACGTCCGGGTGCCAGGTGTCGAAGCCTTTCAGTTCGGCGATTTCGATGCCGTACAGGCGCTGAACGATGGCGAACAGGCCGCCGAGCACTTTGTCGATCGGGAAGTAGGCGCGCAGGGTTTCCTGGGCGACGCTGTAGCGTTGTTCACGGAGTTTTTCACCGTAGAAACCGCTGTCCCAGCTTTGCAGATCGGCGCAGCCCTGCTCGGCGGCGTAAGCCTTAAGCTGTTGCAGATCCTGGGCGGCAAACGGTTTGCTGCGCTTGGCCAGATCGCGCAGGAAGCTCAGCACCTGATCGCTGGATTCGGCCATTTTGGTGGCCAGGCTCAGCTCGGAGAAGCTGGAGAAACCAAGCAGTTTGGCCAGTTCCTGACGCAGGTCGAGGATTTCGCCCATCACCGGGCCGTTGTCGTTCTGGCCGGCGTTCGGGCCTTGATCCGACGCACGGGTGCAGTAGGCGGCGTAGACTTCTTCGCGCAGCGCACGGTCCTGGGCGTAGGTCATCACCGCGTAGTAGCTCGGGAATTCCAGGGTGATCAGCCAGCCGTCGAGGCCTTTGGCCTGTGCCGCAGCGGCCATTTGCGCCTTGGCCGAATCGGTCAGGCCGGCGAGGGCGGCTTCTTCGGTCAGGTGCTTGGTCCAGGCCTGAGTGGCGTCGAGCAACTGGTTGGAGAAGCGGCTGCCCAGCTCGGACAGCTTGCTCTGCACTTCGGCGTAGCGTTTCTGTTCGGCTTCCGGCAGGTCGATGCCCGACAGACGGAAATCGCGCAGGGCGTGTTCCAGAATGGTTTTTTGGGCCACGTCGAAACCGGCGGCTTCCGGGCTGTTGGCCAGGGCTTCATAAGCCTGGAACAGTTCGCGGTTCTGGCCCATTTCGGTGGAATAGGCGCTCAACGCCGGCAGGCACGACTCGTAGGCTTCACGCAGTTCGGCGCTGTTGCACACGGCATTGAGGTGGCTGACCGGACTCCAGGCTGCGCCCAGGCGATCATTGAGTTCGTCCATCGCCAGCACCAGCCCGGCCCAGGTCGGGTTCTGGCCTTGGGTCTTGAGGATTTCGGCAATGGCGGCGCGGTTGTCGGCCAGAATGGTTTCGATGGCCGGCTGCACGTGTTCGGCACGGATCGCGGAGAACGGCGGCAGGTCGTAGGACTGCAGAAGAGGGTTGTTCACGCTCACGGTTGGCACCTTGGCTGGAAGAAACATGCGCCCATCTTAATTACAATCGACACCCACCGCAGCTATCGGCGACAGAGAGAGAACTAATCGTGTCCCTTCGCAAGTACCAGAATCACACCCCACGCTTGAGCCCAGGCGCTTTTGTCGACGGCTCCGCGGTGGTGATCGGCGACGTCGAAATCGGCGAAGACAGCTCCGTGTGGCCGCTGACCGTGATCCGCGGCGACATGCACCGCATCCGCATCGGCGCGCGCACCAGCGTGCAGGATGGTTGTGTGTTGCACATCACTCACGCTGGCCCGTTCAACCCGGACGGTTTTCCGCTGCTGATTGGCGATGACGTGACCATCGCCCACAAGGTCATGCTGCATGGCTGTACGGTCGGCAGCCGCGTACTTATCGGCATGGGCAGCATCGTCATGGACGGCGCGGTGGTCGAGGACGATGTGATCATCGGCGCCGGCAGTCTCGTGCCACCGGGCAAACGCCTGGAAAGCGGTTTCCTGTACGTGGGCAGTCCGGTGAAACAGGTCCGTCCGCTGACCGACAAGGAAAACGCCTTTTTCACCTACAGCGCGGCGAACTACGTGAAGCTCAAGGACCTGCATCTGGCCGAAGGCTACGACCAGCTCTGATTTTTCTCTCTATTGCCCGGGATTTTTCATGCATTACCAGACCGTACTGTTCGACCTCGATGGCACCCTTACCGATCCGCGTGAGGGCATCACCCGTTCCATTCAGTTCGCCTTGAGCAAGCTCGGCATCGATGAGCCGGACCTGACCAAGCTGGAACACTTCATCGGCCCGCCGCTGTTGCAGGCGTTCATGCAGTTTTATGGTTTTGATGAAGCGAAAGCCTGGGAGGCGGTGAATTTCTATCGCGAGCGCTTCAAGGTCACCGGCCTGTACGAGAATCGGGTGTTCGAGGGCGTCACGCCGTTGCTGGAAACCCTGAGCGGCCAGGGTCGGCAGCTGTATATCGCGACGTCGAAGCCGTGGGTGTTCGCCCGGGAAATCGCCCGGCACTTTGATTTCGCCAGACACTTCAAGGTGATTTACGGCAGCGAACTGGACGGCACCCGTACCAACAAGGTCGAGCTGATTGCCCACCTGATCGCCGAGGAAAGACTGGACCCGGCCAGTACGTTGATGATCGGTGACCGCAAACACGACCTGATCGGTGCTCGCAGCAACGGGCTGGATGCGGCGGCTGTTGGTTATGGGTTTGGCAGTTTTGAAGAGTTGAATGCCGAGGCGCCGGCTTATCACTTCGAGACTTTGGATCAGTTGCATCAGGCATTTTTGCGGCGCTGATGAATCAGCCATCGCGAGCAGGCTCGCTCCCACAGTGACCGCGTTTCAGCACCGGAACTCGGTTTCCTGTGGGAGCGAGCCTGCTCGCGATGGGCCTGAAAGCCGCTGTAGGTTTATGAGCCTGCCAGCACTTTCAAAGCCGACTTACGCTCAACGACTGGCAAGCCACCCAACTTCTCGACCTCTGCGTAAAACCTGACCCAATCCCCACCAACCTGCCTGAACAACGCCGCAAACGCCGGCACCCACTGGTCATACAGCCCGAACGGCAATAGCCGTGCGTTGTTCAACGGCGCATTGACCCAGGCGTCATAGCGTTTGTCGCCGGCCCACTGGTCATCGCGCATCGCTCGGTAATCCTGTCGAAACCGTTCGAACTCCGCCGCCTTGCGCTCGCGCATCTGCGCTGTCGCCAATGGTTGTGAATAGAGTTTTTCGAGGCGTGAACGGGTGTCGAGGATCAGCTGAATGAATTGATCCCGCTGCTTCAGTTTCGAGTCGTTTTCCGGCGGCAAGCCCCGAAACGCTCGCCACTGCCGCGTACCTTCCTGCTCGACGAAGGTCGCGAAGGACTCGTTGAACTCGGTGTCATCCTTCACATAGAAACGTTGGTGGGCCAGTTCATGGAAGATCAGCGTCGCCAGACGCTCGTCGCCCCAGCCCATCATCGAATTGAGGATCGGGTCATTGAACCAGCCGAGGGTCGAGTAGGCCTCGACGCCGCCGATCGACACGTCCATGCCTTGCAGGCGCTGAATCGCGGCTTCGCCCCGCGCCGCGCTCTGGCTGTAATAGCCGCGATAGGCCACGCAACCGGCAATCGGGAAGCAATGGTTCTGCGGGCTCAGGGAAAACTCCGGGGTGGCGAACACATTCCACACGACAAACGGCCGACCGATGTCGGCGTAGAGGCGATAGCTTTGGTTGTCCGGCAGGTGCAGGTGTTCACTGGCGAAGGCCCGGGCTTTTTGTGACTGGGCCAGATGAGTGCGCAGTTTGGCATCGCGAGTCGGGTCGGCGATCACCTTGGCCACCGGCTCCCGCGCCCGCAAAAGCTGCAGCTGACCGCTGGCCAGCTGGCTGTAATAGCTCAGGCTTGAGCAACCGCTGAGCAACAAAATCATCACACCCGGAAACAAAATCCGCAAAACGCGATCAAGTAACCCATGGCTTGGAAGCGGCCTGATCAAAATAAGAAATCCCCCCGGAAAGTCTGCCCAAGACTATCCCGCCCATTGGAGCTCCGCTATGCGCATGTTGATACTGACAGGAAGCGTGCTGACGCTGGCCGGTTGTGCCGGATTCGGAATGCCGTCCCCTGACCCCTCGCAAGCCTGGATCGATCTGGATGCCCGGCAACAGGACACAGCGTTGCAGGCGCTGGAAGTCGACAACAAGGCTTCCGTCGATCATCGTTACTTCGAAGTGCAGCCCGGCAGCCATGAACTGACGGTTCGTTATCAATTCCCGGTCGAGGCGACCAACATCGGCCCGGATGCCGAGCCGCTGTGGCGCGATTGTCAGTTGAACGTGAAATTCAAGGATTTCAACGCTGGCCAGCGTTATCAGTTGCAGGCGGGTAGCATCGGTTTCCGTCCGTGGGCCAAGCTCTATGACCAACAACGCAACGTGGTGGGCCAGGGCACGCCAGCGGGCTGCCAGCGAACCTGATCGGCGTTATGCTGGAGGTCCGAACTCACGGACATCCATCATGCGCACGTTGATGCTGTTGCTGGCCGCAGGCGTACTCGCCGGGTGCCAGACATCGTTGCCCCCCGTCGATCCGAACATGGCCTGGGTCGAATTCTCCACGCCAACCCCCGGCGGAAAACTGCTGATGGCCGAGCGTCTCGACAACAGGCGGCTGACTGACGGGCGCTTCTTCCAGGTCACGCCCGGCAGCCACGAGCTACGGGTACGCTTCGACTTTGAAGTGTTCGGCGGAGGCGGCAGCCTGATGACCGGCCCCGTGGAGCGTCTGTGCTACCTGACCATCCGCTACGATCATTTCGAGGCGGGCCAGCGTTACTTGCTCGAAGGCCGTTCGCTGGCGTTTACCCCGAGTGCCCGCCTGTACAACGACAAGCGGGAAATCGTCGCCGAGGACCGCGAAGTCAACTGCATCATCTGAGGCGTATCAGCGGTCGTTCTTCTGATAGATGATGGCTTTGGTGCCGTTGTCGCAGGTGCCGACGATCATGGCGATGTCGTGTTTTTCAGCCTCTTCCTTGGAGACTATCTCCAGGGTGTAGGAGGGCACGGCGTTCGCCTGAATCTTGATTTCGATCTCTTGCTTGAGTTCTTCGCAGTCTTTGGGCGCTGCGAAGGCCGACGTTGCCAGCACGCCACAGATAACCGCCAAGGCAAAACGTTTCATGGTTGAAGCTCCATCGAAGCAGCGCGCACGAAGATGCGCGAAAGCTGCTGTCATTTATTCGACCACATTTTTGCCTGGCGGGTTCTGATTAGGCTCAAAGCAGTCAGCTGACCAGCGATGCGTCGAGACTGATCTTCGCATTCAGCACCTTGGACACCGGGCAACCTTCCTTGGCCTTGTTGCTCAGCTCTTCGAACTGCGCCTGGGTCGCTCCCGGAATTTTTGCCTTGAGGATCAGTTTCACTGCGGTGATCGCAAAGCCGCCATCCACCTGATCCAGCGTGACCTCGGCCTGGGTGTCGATGCTGTCGGCCTTGAGCCCGGCGTCACCGAGAATCATCGAAAACGCCATGGAGAAACAGCCCGCATGGGCGGCGCCGATCAGTTCTTCCGGATTGGTGCCCTTGCCGCCCTCGAAGCGGGCCTTGAAGCCGTAGGGTGCTTCGCGCAGGACGCCGGTTTCGGTGGAAATCGAGCCGATGCCGGTTTTCAGGTCACCTTCCCAATGCGCGGATGCCTTCTTCACGATAGCCATGTGTGCCTCCTTCAAATCGGGCGCGAGACGCCGCGCCGTCGTGGTTTTTGCCTGCAAGGCTTCTGAGGATAGACGCCGGAACAAAGTTCAGCCCAAGTGAATCGTTGACTTTTTTAGTAGGAAATTTCGGTTTGGCTATTGAAACTCGGGTATATGCCCTCATTGCACAGAACACGCTTATGAATTGGGCAGGTTTGCGTTCGCCAAGAACACACCTGCGCCCTCAATCGGAGATGCAGGTTTATGAAGCAACTGTCCGACGTAAAGTTTTCCACCCTTGATCTGGTGCCGGTGCGCGAGAACGGCAGCCCGGCGCAGTCGCTGCGCAACTCGCTGGATCTGGCGCAGCACGTCGAGAAGTTCGGCTATACCCGGTTCTGGGTTGCCGAGCACCACAACATGGACGGCATCGCCAGTTCTGCCACCTCGGTGTTGCTGGGCTATCTGGCCGGCGGCACGTCGACCATCCGGGTCGGCTCCGGTGGCGTGATGCTGCCCAACCACGCGCCGCTGGTGATTGCCGAGCAGTTCGGCACCCTTGAAAGCCTGTATCCGGGGCGGATTGACCTCGGCCTGGGCCGTGCGCCGGGTTCCGACCAGATGACCGCCCGCGCCTTGCGCCGTGAGCGCTCCGGCAGTGCCGATGATTTCCCGGAAGACGTGGCTGAGCTGGCGCGCTTCCTCGGTCCGCGCACCCCGGATCAGCGCGTGATCGCGATGCCGGGCACCGGCACCAACGTGCCGATCTGGCTGCTCGGTTCCAGTCTGTTCAGCGCGCAACTGGCCGGCGAGCGCGGTTTGCCCTACGCCTTCGCCTCGCATTTCGCACCGCGCTTCATGCATGAGGCGATTCGCGTCTACCGCAATCACTTCAAGCCATCGGCGGTACTCGACAAACCGTACGTGATGCTCGGCGTGCCGCTGGTGGCGGCCGATACCGATGAACAGGCTGATTACCTGGCGACCTCGGTGTACCAGCGAATTCTCGCGCTGATGCGTGGGCAAAGTCTGGTGCAGCGTCCGCCGGTGAAAACCATGGATGGCCTGTGGCTGCCCCATGAACGTGAGGCGGTGGGGGATTTCCTCGGTCTGGCGATGGTCGGCAGTCCGCAGAAAATCCGCGCGAAACTCGAAGTGCTGATCGAACAGACCCAGGCTGACGAACTGATCTTCACGTGCGACCTGTACGAACACGCCGATCGCCTGCATTCCTACGAGCTGCTGGCGCAGGTGATGAAGGGCTGAAATTCACTCTGATTTCCTGTGGGAGCGAGCCTGCTCGCGAATGCGCCATGTCAACCAGCGTCTTGAGTGACTGACACAATCATCGCGAGCAGGCTCGCTCCCACATGAAAAATCATTACCAACAAAAAAGCCGACGCATAGCGTCGGCTTTTGTTTTTCCGGCGTGATCAGCCGCGGGTGTAGACGATCTCTTTGGCGCCGCCTTCGCAGGTGCCGACGACTTTGCCGCCACTGGCCGCACCCTTGTCGACAATCTCCAGCGAATACCCGGAAACGCCCTTGGCATCCAGCTTGGCTGCAATCTCGGCCTTCAGTTCTTCACAAGGCTTGCCGGCAGCAAACGCACCACCCGCAAGGCTCAACAAACCTACCGCCAACATGAACTTCTTCATCGGTCGCACTCCCTGGTCGGATTAAAAAAGGCAGGCATCGAGCCGTTCGCTCGATGCACTCACCTCGTAGCGCATTGCCATTCCTATGGCACTCGGCCAGCGCGCAAGTTCAGAAGCGTAGACCAAACTCAGCTGCTGGCAATCCGGAACCCGACTTTCAGGGTCACTTGAAAGTGCGCCGCTTTGCCGTCCTTGATGTGGCCTCGGGTTTCGGTCACTTCGAACCATTCCAGATGCTTGATGCTCTTGGCGGCTTCCGCCAATGCGTTGTTGATAGCGTCTTCGATGCTGCTGGTGGACGAGCCGACCAGCTCGACTTTCTTGTAGGTGTGATGGTCACTCATGGTGTTCTCCTTGAAGTGTGCAATTGAGCCTAGCAGCGATTTGCCGTGTTGATTTCGGCGACTTGGGCGAAGGGAAGTTCAGATTTTCTGCACTTTCCAGAACCCGTGAAGTCCCAAACAACACACGCCACTCATCACCAATGCAGGAGAGCCACCATGGCCAACACCTCGTTACGCAAAGCCTCGTTGCAAAGCATGGAAGCGGAGATCGAGAGTCTGCTCAAGTCGTTGGAAAGCCTGAAGGACGACGCTTCTGACGAGTCGCGCAAGACCCTCAAGGCGCTGAAAAGCAATGCCGAAAGTGCGCTGAAACATTCGCGCAGCCTGCTCAGCGATGCCTACGAAGAAGTCAAAGTCAAAACCCGCGAGACCGGGATCGCCACCCGCGATTACGCGCAGGAACATCCGTGGACGACCGCCGGTGTGGCGGTCGGTGCGCTGGGTCTGCTGGCCGCTTACTTGCTGTTCAAGCGCGGCGAGTGATCTGCCTGGCGCAGCTCGTTCCTGAGCCACTGCGCCAATTGCCGGGCGCGCCCGTCTGCGGCGCGCTTGGGTAGCCACAACGCCAGTTGCGCCGGGGTTTCACTGAAGCCCCATGGCGCGACCAGGCGACCGGCCTTCAAGTCTTCGGTCACCAGCGGTTCCGGCGCGATCGCCACGCCCAGCCCGGCGACGGCCGCTTCCAGCAAGTAATACAAATGCTCGAAACCCTGCCCCAGCTTCAACGCCTTGGCGTCGAGGCCGCTTTGCTGCGCCCAGCTCGGCCAGGCTTGCGGGCGTGAAGTCGTGTGCAGCAAGGGTTCGTCGAGCAGGGCAATGGGCGGTGCCGATTGCAGGCGCTGGTAGCCGCTGAACAGCGGACTCATGACCGGGCCGATTCGCTCGCTGGCCAGCTCGTACACCTGCATGTCCGCCGGCCATGGCGGTTCGGCGAACAGCAGCAATGCATCCAGCCCCGGACGACGCGGGTCGAGATCGCCTTCACCGGCGGACAGGTGCAGACGCAAGTCCGGCAGATCCGCATTCAAGCGTCCCAGCCGAGGAATGAACCAGCGCGCCAGCAGGCTGCCGGAGCAACCGAGTACGAACGGCGCATCGGCGGTGCTTTGGGTCAGTTCGGCGCAAACGCTGCGCAAGCGGTCGAACGCCTCGCCGCTGGCATCGCGCAGGCGGATGCCGGAATCTGTGAGTTTCAGGCCTCGACCGTCCTTGACGAAAAGACTGACGCCGAGATGCTCTTCCAGCACCTTGAGCTGGCGGCTGACCGCACCGTGGGTGACGTGCAGTTGCTCCGCAGCCTGGCTGACGCTGTTCAGGCGGGCGGTGGCTTCGAAGGCGCGCAGGGCGTTCAGCGGGGGGAGGTCATGGCTCATGATATCTGTGAGTTTTCCTGACAGGTTGTGGCGATCTTATCGGTTTTCAGTCTGGAAGGTCAGGGGTAGAGTGAACGCCATTGTCTTCTCGTGAAATCCGCTGGAGCGAACCATGACCCAGACTTCGAACACCTCCGATCTGCGTGACGGCCCTGACGCCAACGGCCTGTTTGGCTCGTTCGGCGGCCGTTACGTTGCCGAAACCCTGATGCCGTTGATCCTCGACCTGGCTCGTGAATACGAAGCGGCCAAGGAAGATCCGGCGTTCAAAGAAGAATTGGCCTACTTCCAGCGCGACTACGTCGGACGTCCGAGCCCGCTGTATTTCGCCGAGCGCCTGACCGAGTTCTGCGGTGGCGCCAAGATCTACCTCAAGCGCGAAGAGCTGAACCACACCGGCGCGCACAAGATCAACAACTGCATCGGCCAGATCCTGCTGGCGCGGCGCATGGGCAAGAAACGCATCATCGCCGAGACCGGCGCCGGCATGCACGGCGTGGCTACCGCCACCGTGGCTGCGCGTTTCGGTCTGGACTGCGTGATCTACATGGGCACCACCGACATCGAGCGTCAGCAGGCGAACGTATTCCGCATGAAACTGCTGGGCGCCGAGGTGATCCCGGTGGTCGCCGGCACCGGCACCCTGAAAGACGCGATGAACGAAGCGCTGCGTGACTGGGTGACCAACGTCGACAGCACCTTTTACCTGATCGGCACCGTGGCCGGCCCGCACCCTTATCCAGCCATGGTTCGCGACTTCCAGGCGGTGATCGGCAAGGAAACCCGCGATCAGTTGCAAGCTCAGGAAGGTCGTCTGCCGGACAGCCTGGTGGCGTGCATCGGTGGCGGTTCCAACGCCATGGGCCTGTTCCACCCGTTCCTCGATGACAAGAGCGTCGAGATCATCGGCGTCGAAGCCGCCGGTTACGGCATCGAGACCGGCAAACACGCGGCCAGCCTCAACGGCGGCGTACCGGGTGTGCTGCACGGCAACCGTACCTTCCTGCTGCAGGACGACGATGGCCAGATCATCGACGCCCACTCGATTTCCGCCGGCCTCGACTATCCGGGCATCGGCCCTGAGCACGCGTGGTTGCATGACATCGGCCGCGTCCAGTACACCTCGGTGACCGACGACGAAGCCCTTGATGCGTTCCACAAATGCTGCCGCCTCGAGGGGATCATCCCTGCATTGGAAAGCGCTCATGCGTTGGCCGAAGTATTCAAACGCGCACCGAAACTGCCGAAGGATCACCTGATGGTGGTCAACCTGTCCGGCCGCGGCGACAAAGACATGCAGACCGTCATGCACCACATGGAACACTCTCAACAAGAGCAATCGAAGCAGGAGAAACACTGATGAGCCGCCTGCAAACCCGTTTTGCCGAACTCAAGGAACAGAATCGCGCCGCCCTGGTGACCTTCGTCACTGCTGGCGACCCGGACTACGACACCTCGCTGGCAATCCTCAAAGGCCTGCCGAAAGCCGGTGCCGACGTGATCGAACTGGGCATGCCGTTCACCGACCCGATGGCCGACGGCCCGGCGATTCAGCTGGCGAACATCCGTGCTTTGGGCGCCAAGCAGAACCTGATCAAAACCCTGCAAATGGTTCGCGAGTTCCGCAAGGACAACAGCGACACGCCGCTGGTGCTGATGGGTTACTTCAACCCGATCCACAAGTTCGGCGTCGAGCGCTTCATCGCCGAAGCCAAAGAGGCCGGCGTTGATGGCCTGATCGTGGTCGACATGCCACCGGAGCACAACTCGGAGCTGTGCGACCCGGCCCAGGCAGCGGGCATCGACTTCATCCGCCTGACCACCCCGACCACCGATGATGCGCGTCTGCCGAAAGTGTTGAACGGCAGCTCCGGCTTCGTTTACTACGTGTCGGTTGCCGGTGTGACCGGTGCCGGTGCGGCGACTCTGGAACACGTCGAGGAAGCGGTGGCGCGTCTGCGTCGTCATACCGATCTGCCGATCAGCATCGGTTTCGGTATCCGCACGCCGGAGCAGGCCGCGTCCATCGCGCGTCTGGCCGATGGTGTGGTGGTGGGCTCGGCGCTGATCGATCACATCGCCAACGCGACCACGCCGGACCAGGCCATCGACGGCGTGCTGAGCCTGTGTTCGGCGCTGTCCGAAGGCGTGCGTAAGGCTCGCGTCAGCTGAAGGTAAAGTTCCTGATACAGAGGAATTAGGGCCTCGCGGCACAGACTAATTGAGCAAGACCGAGGGATTCAGAACCACGTTCTGAATCCCTTTTTGCTGTCAGTGCAGTGAGGAAAGACCCGATGAAAATGCCGAAACGTCTGATTGCCAGTCTGGGCGTGCTGATGATCAGCGCGACGCCGCTGCTGGCCAGCGCCGATCCGCGCGACGATCACGACCACGGCGGCCCGCAACAGGGCCACTACGACAATCGCGGTGGCGATCACCATGATTGGCAAAGCAACCATCGCGGCGGCCCGCCGCCTCGGGATTTTGGCCCGGTGCGTCAGGTGATCCGTGACAATCATGGCTATTTCGTTCGCGGTGCGCCGCCGCCTCCAGGCATTCATCTGGTCCGTGGCCGCCCGCTGCCCCATGGCTATTACGGCGAGCGGCTGGATAACCGGGCGTTGAGTCGTCTGCCGTATTACCCGGGTTATGAATGGCGTCGTGCTGGCGGTGACATCGTGCTGATCGCGGTGGGCAGCGGGGTCGTTTACGAAGTGCTGGATGGCGTTCTGTACTGATCGTCAGGCAATAAAAAAGACCGCAGCCTTTACCGGCTGCGGTCTTTTGTTTTCAGGGCCTGTGTTTTTTCAGGGCAGTTCCAGTCCGCCCGAGGCTTTGTGCAGTTTGCGCAGATGCTCGCCGATCTGTTTCACGTTGGCCTCGCTGGCCGCAATTTCGGCTGCTCGTTTGGGCTCGAGCAATGCGCGTACTTCCTTATCGAGATCGCCGGTCAGGGCCAGCAATTGTTTCTGGCGCTGGCTGCTTTCTGCTTCCAGTCGGCTGAATTCGCTTGGTTGCGGCAGGCCATAACCTCGGGAGTCGAGCAATTCTGCCGGTCGGCTGAGAAAGCCGCTGTTGGCGAGAATCTGCTGCAACGTCGCGTTGGCCTTGTCCATGCCACCGTTTTCCAGCTCACGGGCGCCGAGGTAGCGTTGCTTGACCTCATCCTGAGCCAACAGCAATTGGCGGCGGAAACTGGCTTGCTCCAGCAACAACAGCGCGGCGCTGGTGCGCAGGTCAGCCCGTTCGAACCATGGGCGACGTTCTTCGGCGGACAGCGAAAGCCATTCTTCAACGGTTGCCTGCTTGATTGGCAATTGCTTTTTCAAGACATCGAACATCGCCTGATAACGGTCACGGAACGAGTCGAAGCGATAACCCAGGCGCAGCGCCTCTTTCGGATCATCGAGCACGCTGGTGTCGGCCAGGCCTCGCCCCTTCAGCACCTCCAGCAAGCCGTTGGGCATGATGCTGTCGAGGCCGGTGAGCCGGGCGTTGTTGCTGCCGCTGCGCAACAGTTTCAGGCCTTCCACCGCACAGTTGTTGGAGAGGAAGAAGTAATTGCCGTCGTAGCTCCAGTGCATTTCGGCGGCGTGTTCGACCACGCCCTCGATTTCGCTGCGCGAGAGATTCAGCGGCACCGACGCCAGGCTGCGCAGTTCGGTCTTGGTGTACTCGTCGATCACCTGCGCCAGCGGCAACACAAATAGGCGCGACGGGTATTTGCCGACCAGTCCGTCCCAGCTCGACAGCTGTACGTCACCGACGAAGGCGCGGTATGAGAGCACCAGATGCTGGTCCAGATCCAGTCGGCAGTCAGGCCCGCGTGGCCGCCCCGGTGCACAGATCACCAGACGCAACATGCTGTGACCCCAGCGGCTGACCCAGTTCTGGTTGGCTTCGGCCAGCAAATAATCCACCGCGTACACCCGCTCCGGATCGACCTGGCCCAGGGGCTGTTTGGCAAAGTCGTTGCCGGCATTGAGGAAAGCGAAGGTTTTGGCGCACTCATCTTTCGCGGGCGGTGCCCAGCCGAAGTGTTCCTGGTAATAGCGATACAGCGCCGGGCGGCGGCAGGCATAGCTCGGGTCGAGGAGGAAATACTCCATGTTGACCGCGACAAACTCTTTCGGGCTGGAGATTTCGTAGAGGTCGGGGCTGCGGGCGATCTGCCGGTTGTGCTGTTCCCGCTCACCCCGTCGCCCGACGTATTGCTGCCAGCCGGCGAGGTCGAGCAGGCGTGGATCATCGCTGAGGGTGAAGCGCCGACCGTTCTGGCCGCGGCACTCATCGGGAATGCCGATCAGCCCGGCGCTGTTGTTGCGTCGGGTACAGCGCTGGATCAGCGTGCGTTCGGCCGCCGGCCACAAGCGCGCGCGATCGTAAATGTGGGTGATTTCGTGCAGCACCGTGGCCAGCAGTTCCCGGCGAACGGTGCCGTGGGGGCGATTGGTTTTTTGCGTGGCCGCGCTGCCGTCGGTGAGGCTGGCGAGCAGTTTGCGGTTCAGGTCCAGCTCGGAGACGAGTGTCGCCTGGCCGTAGGCGTTGCCGGGCATGTCATCGGTCCAGCCGACATCGATGCGCCGGTCCAGGCGTTCGATGAAGCTCGGTGGCAATGCTTGCATGGCTTCATCGAGCAGCGCCTGGCTGGACTGTTGTTGGGCGGGGCTCAGGCCGTCGGTCTTGAGCCGCAATTGCAGGCCGGCGTGGGCGCTGTTGCCAAGCAGCAACAACGCCCCGGCCAGCAGCCAGGCGCCGAGTGACTTCACAGTGCGAGGATGGCTTCGGCGAGTACCTGATCGCTGGCATCGCGGGCTTCCGGCACGCGGGTGCGCAAGGTCTTGAAGGCCGCTTCCAGGTTTGCACCACGGATATCACCGTCGCTGGCCACGAAACTGGCGGCGTCGTCGTGGGCTTCGCGGATGATTTTCGAATCGCGAATCGACGTAGTGGTGTCGGAGGTGAAATCGATGGTGCGCTGGGAGGCGCGGACGATGATGTTACTGGTGGCTACCAGGGTGTGTGCCTGGGCCATATCGGCCAACAACAGCAGGCCAAGGGCGGCAGCAATCAGCGGGCTACGCATGGAACGACTCCGAAAAGACAGGGATGACTATTGGACGAGAATTGCCTGTGCCAGTTCAAGGTCGCTGACATGAAGTTTTGGCCGGCTCTTGCGCAGGTAATGCAGGGCGGATTCGAGCTGTGCACCGCGCATCTGGCCGTCACTGGCAACGAACGCTGCAGCATCGTCGTGCGCGGCGATGATCAGTTTACGGTCGAATGGCGCGGAAGACACCATGCCGGTGGCCCAGACGCTGACCACGGTGTTCTGTGTGGACACATCGAAGGCGTCTGCCAGAGGAACCCAGCAGGCGGTGATTAGTACAGAAGGGATAAGCAGATTTGTAAGAAAACGCATGGGACTCGGCAGCTGTTGGCGAGTCCCAAGGCTAACGCAATGCCCGGACTAGAGCCAGTGCCGAAACATCGGGACACGACCGGCGTGCCCCGCGATGTTTCTGTCGCTTAGATCGTCAGGATGGCTTGGGCCAACTGTGCGTCGGTCGCGTTCAGTTGCGGAGCCTGATGACGGATGTGATCGAGTGCGCTCTCCAGTTTCACGCCACGGATCTCGCCTTCGCTGGCCACGAAGCTGGCAGCGTCGTCACGGGCGGCGAGCACGATCTTGTCGTCACGGAAGGACGAGGTGACGTCGGAGGTGGCATCGGAAGAGGACTTGAGTGCGCCAACCACGGCGTCGGTGGTCACGATGAAGCTGGTGGCGCTGGCGTTGGCAGCGACGGCCAGCAGTGCGGCGGCGCTGAGCAGACGAAGACGGGACATGGGAGAACTCCTGTGGATAAACCGTATTGAGAGGTGGCTCGGTGTCTGAAGGTCAGACGCCAGTCGCACAGCATTCGCCACGTTCTGCATGGATATTAGGCCTCCGTGGAGAATCCGCACAGTGGTCAGGATGCTGGCCTGAACACATTTTGCTTAACTGTACTTGTCATTAATCTATTTTTATAAAACTGTACCTATGCGGTGTTTCGGGTTGGATATTCAGGTTTTTCTCCCCTGAAACGACAAGACCCCGGGTTTTCCCGCGACGGGTCTTGTGTGTTCAATTCGGGTTGCTGGCGGTGGGTCTAGCGACCAGAGCCAGCGACGCTGCTTAGCGCCAGAACGGCTTGCTCAGCTCTTCGTAGCGTTGTGCTTCGCTAATCCCGGCGTCAGCCAGCAGACGCGAATCCAGACGAGCCAGTTGATGGCGGCTGGAGATGCGGCGCTGCCACAGCATCAGGTTGGCGATAACGCGCAGAGGCAGGGAAGCCTGGGTGTTTACAGCTTTGTCTTCGAAGAACAGTTCGGAACTGAGTGTACGTTCCATGGTTGACATCCTTCCGCTTGTGGCGGGATTAGGTAGTGGTTTAACTGGTGCCCATGATCCTCTCGTTTGGCCAGACTCTCTAGATACAGTTCACCTGTATTGTGAGTGACCAGTTAACTGTTTATAGAGGGTGTATGGGTAAAAATCGCGCAAACTGTACCTGTCTGCGCTTATTTGGTGCATTTTTACCCAATTCGATGATTCGAGTAGGCAAAAGCCGTAGGAAAAGACCGGTACAGCAGTACAGTTTTTGACGGCTGCGGTGGATTTCAGAATCCCGCTGGCGAAACTGTGTTTGCGCCAGCGGTAAATCTGTGCGGATTACACCGCCAGCATGCGTCCGGTTTCTTCCAGATTGATGTGCCAGCTCAGGGCGTCACGCAGGATATGCGGGGTGTGGCCGCCAATGGCGCAGGCTTTGTCGAAGTAGTCGTTCAGCGCCTGGCGGAAATCCGGGTGCACACAGTTATCGATGATGACCCGGGCGCGTTCCCGTGGCGCCAGGCCGCGCAGGTCTGCCAGGCCCACCTCGGTCACCAGGATGTCGACGTCATGCTCGGTATGGTCGACGTGGCTGACCATTGGCACCACGCTGGAAATCGCGCCGCCCTTGGCGATCGACTTGGTCACGAACACCGCCAGGTGTGCGTTGCGCGCGAAGTCGCCCGAGCCGCCGATGCCGTTCATCATCCGCGTGCCGCAGACGTGGGTGGAGTTGACGTTGCCATAGATGTCGAACTCAAGGGCCGTGTTGATGCCGATGATGCCCAGACGCCGCACCACTTCCGGGTGGTTGGAGATCTCTTGCGGGCGCAGTACCAGTTTGTCCTTGTACTTCTCCAGGTTGCCGAACACGTCGCTGTTGCGCCGCTCCGAAAGGGTGATCGAGCTGCCGGAGGCGAAGCTCAGCTTGCCGGCGTCGATCAGGTCGAAGGTCGAGTCCTGCAGCACTTCGGAGTACATGGTCAGGTCTTCGAACGGCGAGTCGATCAGCCCGCACATCACCGCGTTGGCGATGTTGCCGATCCCGGCCTGCAACGGGCCGAGCTTGTTGGTCATGCGCCCGGCATCGACTTCCTGCTTGAGGAAGGTGATCAGGTGATCGGCGATGGCCTTGGTATCGACATCCGGCGACGACACGGTGGACGGCGAGTCCGACTGCTGGGTAATGACGATGGCGACGATTTTCTCCGGCGGGATCGGGATCGCGGTGCTGCCGATGCGGTCGTCGACCTTTACCAGCGGAATCGGCGTGCGGGTCGGGCGATAGGTCGGGATATAGATGTCGTGCAGACCTTCGAGGTTGGCGTTGTGTGCCAGATTGATCTCGACGATCACGTGTTTGGCGAAGATCGCGAAGCTCGCCGAGTTACCCACCGAAGTGGTCGGCACGATGTGGCCCTGTTCGGTGATGGCCACGGCTTCGATCACGGCGATGTCCGGCAGCTTCAGCTGCTGGTTGCGCAGTTGCTCGACGGTTTCCGACAGGTGCTGGTCGATGAACATCACTTCGCCGGCGTTGATCGCCTTGCGCAGGGTGCTGTCGACCTGGAACGGCATGCGCCGGGAAAGGACGCCGGCTTCGGTCAGTTGCTTGTCGAGGTCGTTGCCCAGGCTGGCACCGGTCATCAGGCTGATCTTCAGCGGCGTGACCTTGGCTCGCTCGGCCAGCGCATGGGGCACGGCCTTGGCTTCGCCGGCGCGGGTGAAGCCGCTCATGCCGACGGTCATGCCGTCCTCAATCAGCGCAGCGGCGTCGGCGGCGCTCATCACTTTATCCAACAACGAAGGCAGGCGAATACGGTCACGGTACATGGATTATTTTCTCGGGCAGCGAGTAGCAGGATGCGCAGTCTAGTGAATTTCGCGAGCGCCTGTCCCGCTACCAAGGTCGCAAACGAGGCGTCTATTTAGCGGGTTTCAAGTAAAACACCGTTACTGGATCTGCAACAACGCGGCAAATTGTCCGACGTTTTGCGCAAACAAAAACGCCCCGACAAGTCGGGGCGTTTGGTGTTGCCGGCGAGGGTTACTCGACCGCTTTGACCATGTCTTCGATGACTTTCTTCGCGTCGCCGAAGACCATCATGGTCTTGTCCAGGTAGAACAGTTCGTTGTCCAGACCGGCATAGCCGCTGGCCATCGAGCGCTTGTTGACGATGATGGTCTTGGCCTTGAACGCTTCGAGGATCGGCATGCCGGCAATCGGCGATTTCGGATCGTTCTTGGCGGCCGGGTTGACCACGTCGTTGGCGCCGAGCACCAGCACCACGTCGGCCTGGCCGAACTCGGAGTTGATGTCTTCCATCTCGAACACCTGGTCGTACGGCACTTCGGCCTCGGCCAGCAGTACGTTCATGTGCCCAGGCATCCGACCGGCCACCGGGTGGATCGCGTACTTCACGGTCACGCCGTGGTGGGTCAGCTTCTCGGTCAGCTCTTTCAGGGCGTGCTGTGCACGGGCCACCGCAAGGCCGTAACCCGGAACAATGATCACGGTGTCAGCGTTGGTCAGCAGGAAGGTCGCGTCGTCAGCCGAACCGGATTTCACCGGGCGGGCTTCCTTCTCACCGGCAGGACCGGCGTCTGCTGTATTGCCGAAACCGCCGAGCAGTACATTAAAGAAGGAACGGTTCATCGCCTTGCACATGATGTACGAGAGGATCGCACCGCTCGAACCCACCAGCGAGCCGGCAATGATCAGCATCGAGTTGTTCAGCGAGAAGCCGATACCTGCCGCCGCCCAGCCGGAATAGCTGTTGAGCATCGACACCACCACCGGCATGTCGGCGCCGCCGATCGGGATGATGATCAGCACGCCCATGACGAACGCCAGGGCCAGCATCAGTGCGAACGCGGCGAGGTTGCCGGTCAGCATGAAGGTGACGCCGAGGATCAGCGTTGCCAGACCCAGTACCGCGTTCAGCTTGTGCTGACCGCTGAACTGTACCGGTGCACCCTGGAACAGACGGAACTTGTACTTGCCCGACAGCTTGCCGAAGGCGATCACCGAACCGGAGAAGGTGATTGCACCGATGGCTGCGCCGAGGAACAGCTCCAGACGGTTACCCGCCGGGATCGAGTCGCCCAGTTGCTTGACGATGCCCAGCGACTGCGGCTCGACCACCGCAGCAATGGCGATGAATACCGCTGCCAGACCGATCATGCTGTGCATGAACGCAACCAGTTCCGGCATCTTGGTCATTTCAACGCGCTTGGCCATGATCGAACCGGCGGTGCCGCCGATCAGCAGGCCGACGATCACATAGCCAATACCGGCGGTGGCCAGCTCAGCGCCCAGCTTATAGATGAGGCCGACAGTGGTGATGATTGCCAGCGCCATGCCGAGCATGCCGAACAGGTTGCCGCGGCGCGACGTGGTCGGGTGCGACAGGCCCTTGAGGGCCTGGATGAAGCAGATCGACGCGATCAGGTAGAGCGTCGTGACGAGGTTCATGCTCATTACTTAGGCGCCTCTTCTTTTGCTTTCGGGGCTTTCTTCTTGAACATCTCAAGCATGCGGCGGGTGACCAGGAAGCCACCGAAGACGTTGACCGCGGCCAGTGCCACGGCGAGGGTGCCCATGGTCTTGCCCAGCGGGGTGACGGTCAGTGCGGCCGCGAGCATGGCGCCGACGATCACGATCGCCGAAATGGCGTTGGTCACTGCCATCAAAGGCGTGTGCAGCGCGGGTGTAACGTTCCAGACCACGTGGTAACCGACATAAATCGCCAGCACGAAGATGATCAGGTTGTAGATACCGGGGGAGATAAGCTCTTCCATCGTCTGAATCCCTGCTTAGGCGTTTTTGCGGATGACTTGGCCGTCGCGGCACATCAGGCACGCGGCGACGATGTCGTCTTCGAGGTTCACTTCGAACTGGCCTTCTTTGGTGAAGACCAGCTTCAGGAAGTCCAGCAGGTTGCGTGCGTACAGCGCCGAGGCATCTGCGGCGACTTCACCGGCAAGGTTGGTCGGGCCGACGATGGTCACGCCGTTCTCGATCACGACCTGATCGGCCACGGTCAGCGGGCAGTTGCCACCCTGAGCGGCCGCGAGGTCGATGACCACCGAGCCGGGTTTCATCTGCGCCACGGTGTCTGCGCTCAGCAGCGTCGGTGCCTTGCGGCCCGGAATCAGTGCGGTGGTGATGACGATGTCAGCCTGCTTGGCGCGCTCGTGCACGGCCTGGGCCTGACGCTGCATCCAGCTCGCCGGCATCGGGCGTGCGTAACCGCCGACGCCGACCGCGCATTCGCGTTCTTCATCGGTCTCGTAAGGCACGTCGACGAACTTGGCGCCGAGGGACTCGATCTGTTCCTTCACGGCCGGACGTACGTCGGACGCTTCGATGACGGCACCCAGACGTTTCGCCGTGGCAATCGCCTGCAACCCGGCCACACCGGCCCCCAGAATCAGCACGCGCGCCGCTTTCACGGTGCCCGCAGCGGTCATCAGCATCGGCATGAAGCGCGGATAGTAGTGAGCGGCCAGCAGCACGGCCTTATAGCCGGCAATATTCGCCTGGGACGACAGCACGTCGAGACTCTGGGCCCGGGAGGTACGTGGTGCCGCTTCCAGGGCGAACGCGGTAATCCCGCACTCGGCCATCTTCGCGATGGTGTCGTTGTTGAACGGGTTGAGCATGCCCACCAGCACCGTTCCGCGCTTGATCAGCGTCAGTTCGGCATCGCTTGGCGCGACCACTTTGAGAATCAGCTCGGCGCCAAACGCGTCATTGGCACTGCCAATGGTTGCGCCTGCCGCTTCATAGGCACTGTCGACAACGCTGGCTTTAACGCCGGCGCCGGTTTGCACAGTGACCTTATGACCTTGGCTGATCAGCTTTTTAATGGTTTCCGGGGTTGCAGCAACCCGTGTTTCACCGGTCTGGGTTTCGAGAGGAACACCAATGTGCACGTCAAATCTCCTGCGTGATCTTATTGAGTAAACCCATGCACTACGGATGGTGCGACTGGGGCGGCCGATCAGCACGATCCCGCCAAATCAGGGCGGGGCGCGGCATTTTGCAGGCGAAGTTTATGCCCTTCAAGGGGTTATGACGGGTGACGGAAAATTAACTACAAGTCATCCCGTGACCGAATGTCGCAGATGGCCAGTTGAATCCCTTGCAGGCCGTGCCTTTCAAGGATTCTGGATGAATTTGAAGATTTTTCTCATCGGTGACGTGAATAGGCCGCAATGAGTCGTGAATGGGGGCTCAAAGCCACGTCGTCAGGCGCTTGTGGGACGTCTGTACGACTTTCGGATACAGTCTGTCGATTTGCGACAAATAGTTATATCTGTAGGGCTTTAATTTTCCTGACTACGGGGTTAGCAATCGCTGAAACCCTTTAGCCTTCTAGGTTGTAGCTGTGTGCTTGGTTCACCAGCCAGTCGCGAAAAGCCTTGAGTGACGCGGATTCGACCTTTCGCTCCGGAATCATCAGGTAATACGCCTTGATGCTGGAGAGCGCGTTCGGGTTGGCAATCACCAAGCGTTTCTCGGCCAGTTCGCGCTGAATGAGGAATGGTGGGATCAGCGCGATACCCATGTCATGCATGGCCGCCTGGGCCAGCATGGAGAATAGCTCGTAGCGCGGACCTGTCATGTCGCGGGGGATGTTCAGGTGCTGCGAGTTGAACCACTGTCGCCAGGCGTAGGGGCGGGTGGTTTGCTGGAGCAGCGGCAGATCGGCGATTTCTTCAGGTGTCAGATGCGTCTTGTTGCCGAGCAGGACGGGACTGCATACAGGCATCGGATTCTCGCCCATCAGCCTGTGGGATTCGGTACCGGACCAGTCGGCATCGCCAAAGTAAATGGCGGCATCGAAGTCGGTATCGGCAAATAGGAACGGGCGGGTGCGGTTGGTCAGGTTGACCGTCACTTCCGGATGTTTGAGCTGGAAGTCCTTCAGTCTTGGCAACAGCCATTGCGTGCCGAAGGTGGGCACCACGGCGAGCTCAATCACATTGGTGCCTTGCTGACCCATCACCGACAGGGTGTCGCGCTCAACGGCGTCGAGTTGGGTGGCGACCCGACGACTGTAGGAAAGGCCCGCTTCTGTCAGCTTCACCCCGCGACGCGAGCGTCGGAAGAGTTCGACGCTGAGGAAGTCCTCCAGGCTGGCGATCTGTCGGCAAATGGCGCCCTGGGTGAGGGAAAGTTCTTCAGCGGCCTTGGTAAAGCTCTCGTGACGGGCAGCAGCCTCGAAGCTGATCAGGGCGGTGGTGCTGGGTATCTTGCGGCGCATGTACGTCAACCTCACTAATACATCGCTTAATCGGCATCTCGCGACGTTTCGGAGTGAGAAATTAGCACAACAGGATGCGAAATCCTCGTTTGCCGGGATGGGGAAGCGCGCCTAGGATCAATGCCACGTTAATTCACCCGATTTGCGAGGACTCACTCATGGGCGGTAAAGCTAGCTTCAACTGGATCGATCCACTGCTGCTGGATCAACAGCTGACTGAAGAAGAACGCATGATCCGCGACACTGCCGAGCAATTCGCCCAGCAGAGCCTCGCGCCGCGCGTGCTCGAAGCCTTCCGCCATGAAAAGACTGACCCGGCGATCTTCCGTGAAATGGGTGAGGTCGGCCTGTTGGGCGCGACCATCCCCGAGCAGTACGGTGGCAGCGGCCTCAACTACGTCAGCTATGGCCTGATCGCTCGTGAAGTCGAGCGTGTCGATTCTGGCTACCGTTCGATGATGAGCGTGCAGTCTTCGCTGGTGATGGTGCCGATCAACGAATTCGGTACCGAAGCACAGAAACAGAAGTACCTGCCGAAGCTGGCTTCCGGCGAGTGGATTGGCTGCTTCGGTCTGACCGAGCCGAACCACGGTTCCGACCCGGGCGCGATGATTACGCGTGCACGCAAAGTGGAAGGCGGCTACAGCCTGACCGGCGCCAAGATGTGGATCACCAACAGCCCGATCGCCGATGTGTTCGTGGTCTGGGCCAAGGACGATGCGGGCGACATCCGTGGTTTCGTTCTGGAGAAGGGCTGGAAAGGTCTGAGCGCTCCGGCGATTCATGGCAAGGTCGGTCTGCGCGCTTCGATCACCGGCGAAATCGTCATGGACAACGTGTTCGTGCCGGAAGAGAACATATTCCCAGACGTGCGCGGTCTGAAAGGTCCGTTCACCTGCCTCAACTCCGCACGTTATGGCATCTCTTGGGGCGCGTTGGGTGCTGCCGAGTTCTGCTGGCACACCGCTCGCCAGTACACCTTGGATCGTCAACAGTTCGGTCGTCCGCTGGCCGCCACTCAGTTGATCCAGAAGAAGCTGGCTGACATGCAGACCGAGATCACTTTGGCACTGCAAGGCTGTCTGCGTCTGGGCCGCATGAAGGACGAAGGCACTGCTGCGGTTGAAATCACTTCGATCATGAAGCGCAACTCTTGCGGCAAGTCTCTCGAGATCGCCCGCATGGCGCGTGACATGTTGGGCGGCAACGGGATATCCGATGAATTCGGCGTGGCCCGTCACCTGGTCAACCTGGAAGTGGTGAATACCTATGAAGGCACTCACGACGTTCACGCGCTGATCCTCGGTCGTGCGCAGACCGGCCTGCAGGCGTTCTATTAATAGGAGAGCGACCATGGGCGCGCTGTCGCATCTGCGGGTACTGGATTTATCGCGAGTGCTGGCCGGCCCATGGGCCGGGCAAATTCTTGCTGACCTTGGGGCGGAAGTGATCAAGGTCGAGCGCCCGGGCAATGGTGACGACACTCGCGCCTGGGGGCCGCCCTTCCTGAAGGACGCTTATGGCGAGAACACTAGCGAGGCGGCTTATTACCTGTCGGCCAATCGCAACAAGCAATCGGTGACGATCGACTTTACGCGTCCCGAGGGCCAGAAGCTCGTTCGGGAGCTGGCAGCCAAGTCCGACATCCTGATCGAAAACTTCAAGGTGGGTGGTCTGGCGGCGTATGGCTTGGATTACGAGTCGCTGAAGGCGATCAATCCGGATCTGATCTATTGCTCGATCACCGGTTTTGGTCAGACCGGACCGTATGCCAAGCGTGCGGGTTATGACTTCATGATCCAGGGGCTTGGCGGGCTGATGAGTCTGACCGGGCGACCTGAGGGTGATGAAGGTGCCGGGCCGGTGAAGGTGGGTGTGGCGCTTACGGATATCCTGACGGGGTTGTATTCGACCGTGGCGATTCTGGCGGCATTGGCTCACCGTGATCACGATGGCGGCGGGCAGCATATCGATATGGCGTTGCTGGATGTGCAGGTGGCTTGTCTGGCTAACCAGGCGATGAATTACCTGACGACGGGCAATGCGCCAAAGCGGCTAGGGAATGCGCACCCGAATATCGTGCCGTACCAGGATTTTCCTACGGCCGATGGCGACTTCATTCTTACCGTGGGCAATGACGGGCAGTTCCGCAAATTTGCCGAAGTGGCGGGGCAGCCCCAGTGGGCGGACGATCCGCGTTTCGCGACTAATAAGCTGCGGGTGGCGAACCGTGCGGTGCTGATTCCGCTGATTCGTCAGGCTACTGTATTCAAGACAACTGCAGAGTGGGTGGCTCAGTTGGAGCAGGCAGGTGTGCCGTGTGGGCCGATCAATGATCTGTCACAGGTATTCGAGGATCCGCAGGTGAAGTCTCGCGGGTTGGCGATTGAGCTGCCTCACGCGCTGGCGGGGATGGTGCCGCAGGTGGCCAGCCCGATCCGGTTGTCGCGGACGCCTGTCGAGTATCGCCTTGCGCCTCCTTTGTTGGGCGAACACACCTTGGACGTTTTGCAGCGGGTGCTGGGTCTTGGGGCTGGAGCAGTGGCTGCGATGAAAGAGGATGGAGTGCTCTGATGGTTCTCTCTCTATATAGAAGGGGTGCTGAATCCTTTTCTATATAGAGGGAATTGGATGTTTTTTGGCCTATCCGCAAGTTATTGAAAGAAAAGCGAAATTAAGGGTTGACGGCAGATCCTGAGTCTCTATAATTCGCCCCACTTCCGGCGCAGACGAAACGGAAAACTCCTTGAGATTCAATGAGTTAAGTAGTTTTCGAAGGCGGGTCGCTTCAGTTCATCGAAGCCTGGAAGCAGTTGGAAATGTCGACTTGTTCGGCGCTTTCAACGGTTCGATCTTCTCGGTCGAAAGCGGAGAAAAAGAGGTGTTGACAGCAGCGTGTAACGCTGTAAAATTCGCCTCCCGCTAACGAGAGATCGGAAGCGCAAGTGGTTGAAGTTGTTGAAGAAATCT
>NZ_JBWKYU010000025.1:0-92235 GCF_059423925.1 Pseudomonas sp. GW458-11-26-14-LB4 | reverse complement strand
CCCCGGATAAATCCCTCCACTCAGCCTTCCGATGGGGCCGGCACGTCAAAAGCCTTACTCGAGCTAACGCTCATCGTTTTGAGTGGTGAAGAGCGTAGTGCGGTGCTGCTCAAAACTGGAGTTCAGCTCGGTGATTCAGGTCGGTGTATTCCGTATAAACAACACCGTCAGTTCCCTCTCCCTCCGGGAGAGGGCTAGGGTGAGGGGAGCTTTTGAGGTTGTTTAAATCTCAACAACTACACCGGATCCTTCCCACAAGGTTTTCAGGTTGTCCGTCGGAAGTGCGCTCTCTAGTCTTTGGCTGTCGCTGCCAATTCAGCGAACAGGTGTGGAAACCTGATTTCAAGTAGTTGCAAAGCATCTCCCCGTAATCGTTGCCGATGTCTTCTTTCGTCTGCAAACTGCGTCGCGGCGGCTGTGCGCAGGCAGACTTCGGTCTGGCCGGTTGCCTACTTATCGGTTTTCCACCCTGCGTACAGCTGCCACCTCTTGTCGTGTGGAAACGACAAGGGATGGCTCCATAGCCAAGTAGGAGTTTTTCATGGACAAACTGATACCCGACCCACCCCTCGAATCACCCACCCCACTCGAAGAGGCCATGCGCGCCGAAGACCTCGCCCGTAACCGCGAAGCCATCAAACGCGCCCTCGACTACTACCTCTGCCCCAACCCCACCAAACCGCGCCCGAGCACGATGTATATGGTCACTCCCAACGTCGACACCGAAAGCCTGCTGGCCAATGCCTGCGAGTCCCTGGCGTCGGCCAGTACCATCGCCAGCAATTTCGCCAATGAGCTTTCGGGCCCGCAGCGCAGTACGGCACTGGGAATCCAGCAGATCATCATGCTGGCGGAGCTGGCGGTGAACCGGGCGCTGGATCGGGTTGATCCGCAAACGTGATCCGCTAGTCGAAGAGTCCCGAAAAGGCACAGGTCGTACCCTTTTTGGGGCTCTTTAAACTCCGCTCACGCAGGTATACTGCGCGCTTTCGCGGCTCGTCCACCGGGCCGGACTTTTTGCTTCGCGGAGCTTTCATGACTTCCCCAATCGACAACGCTGTGAGCGATGTCCCGGCAGAGCTGGCCGAGGCCGGCGAATCCAAGCCGACCATTCCTGCGTTCAAGTTTCCGTTCAAGCCAGGTGAGCTGGCAGCTGCCAAAGCGGCGAAGCAGCCCCAGTTCAAGGGCAAGGACGGTGATCGTCATGCCAAGATTCCGGGTGTGGCGCCTTCGGGCACTCGCCGTTCGATGGGCAAGCGCTGATTCATTCCCGCCTCGGCCGTCGCTGTGATTTTCGGTCACAGTGATGGCTAATTGCTCAGTTCCTGAGCCAGATCAACGTTTCACCAGTGAGTGCGCTTAGAGTCAGCAGCCCTGCCGACTCTTTCCAATAAAACGAGCGCGCTTTTCATGAAGATCAATCTCCCGGTGACCGGGCGCAATGTCGATGTTGCGCCGGATGCGAACATTCTCTCGACCACCGATCTGACCAGCGCGATCACCTACGCCAACGACGATTTCATCAGGATCAGCGGTTACAGCCGCGACGAGCTGCTGGGTGCGCCGCACAATTTGCTGCGTCATCCGGACATGCCGGCGCAGGCGTTTGCCCATATGTGGCAGACGCTCAAGCGCGGGCGGTCGTGGATGGGGCTGGTGAAGAATCGTTGCAAGAACGGTGATCACTACTGGGTCAGTGCCTATGTCACGCCGGTCACGCAGAACGGTGCGGCGGTGGAGTATCAGTCGGTGCGCACGCGGCCGGATGCGCGGCAGATGGCGGCGGCGGAGCGGGCGTATGCGCAGTTGCGTGAGGGGCGGGCGGTGCGTTGGCAGCGACTGCCGGCGCTGAGTTTGCGGGCGAAGATCATGGCGTTGACCAGTTCGGTGCTGGCGGTGGTGCTGGGGATTGAAGCCTGGCTGCGGCCGGAGTCCATGGGCATCGAAGCGGCTGCGCTGGTGGTCGGCAGCGGCGCGTGTGCCTTGGGCGTGGGTTGGTTGTTGCGGCCGCTGGAGCGTTTGACCGAGCGTGCCCGGCTGATTGCCGACAACCCGTTGAGTCAGGGCATTTATACCGGGCGGCGGGATCAGTTCGGGCAGATCGAGTTTGCGTTGCAGATGCTCGAAGCGCAGGTCGGCGCGGTGGTCGGGCGGATTGGTGATGCGTCGCAACGGCTGGCCGGACATGCGGCGCAACTGGTGGATCATCTGCATAGCAGTCACACCAGCACGTTGGCGCAGCAGGCGGAAACCGATCAGGTGGCGGCGGCGATTCATCAGATGGCGGCCAGTGTGGCCGAGGTCGCCAGTCATGCGCAGCAGGCGTCGGTAGCGGCGGATATGGCGGGGACGGAAACCCGTGAAGGTCATCTGTTGGTGGGCGAGAGTCGCAGTGCGGTGTTGCGGCTGGCCGAGGAGTTGGGGCGGGCGACCGAGGTGATTCATCAGCTCGAAGGTCATAGCAGCGAGATTTCCGGGGTGCTGGAGGTGATTCGCAGCATCGCCGAACAAACGAATCTGCTGGCGCTCAACGCGGCGATCGAAGCGGCACGGGCCGGGGATGCCGGGCGCGGGTTTGCGGTGGTGGCCGATGAGGTGCGGGGTCTGGCTCAGCGCACTCAGCAGTCGACCAACGAGATTCAAAGGATGATCAGCGCCCTGCAAAACGGCGCGCGGGATGCGGTGCTGGTGATGCAGCAGAGCAGCGAGCATGTGGATAACAGCGTCGAACAGGCGCAGCGTGCGGCCCGGGCACTGGACGGGATCAGCGGGCGGGTCGAGCAGATCACCGAGATGAGTCTGCAGATTGCGGCAGCGGTCGAAGAACAGAGCGCTGTGAGTGAGGACATTAACCGCAACATCGTCAGTATTCGCACGGCCTGTGAATTGACGGTGGATGAGGGGCGCCAGAGCCAGCTCAACTCACAGGATGTGGCGGGGCTGGCGGGGGATTTGCGCTCGCTGGCGCGGGAGTTCTGGGGGCGGCGGCAGGGCGCTTAGGCCGCGCGCAGTGAAATGAACGCGTAGGTCTGTGGCGGCTCGGACACCACTTGTGCCCCGGCCGCCCGTACTTGCCCGGCGATGTCGTCGCCGGAGACATGGAACAGCCAATCGCTGGAAGTTTCGTTTAATGGCTGCGCCGTGACCTGATCGATCACCGAGGCAAACGCACCCATGTCCGGCAGGTACGCGGTGAACCCATCGCCCTTGAGCGCGGTGGTGCGGATGCCGAGCAAGCCGCAGATCGCATCCTTGATCCGGATGTCGTCGCGATCCGCCTGACGGGAGCGCTGGATCAGCGTCACCAGTTCCTGATCCACCAGTTCACCGCCGACGATCAGGTCCGGCCCTTGCTCCCAGGACTCCGGCGGGCAGTCCTTGGCGGCAGGGTTGAGCGGGATATGCGGATTGATTTCGGCGGGATAGATACGGCACACCAGCGGCCGGCGCTCGTAAATGCGGCACAGTTTGTTTTCGTCAAGATTCCGGCAGGGGCCGACGTTGTAGGCCGCGAAAGTGATCGCCACATGGGCGTCGGACATTCCGCTGCGCACCACCGCCGAACGCCGTTGCGCATGTTCGCGCTGCTGTTCCGGCAGGCCCAGGCCGTTGGCAAGAAACGCCTCCACCAGCACGATCACCTGACCGCCGTCGGCCGCCCACATGCGAGCTTCGGCCAAGGTCAGGGGCACGTGGTGATCGGTGCAGCATTTGCCGCAGCCTACGCAGGAAAAGGTCGTATTCATTGAGCGGGCAATCTTCAATCAGGGTGTGAATCGGCGACGTAAAGCCGCCGTACAGGACCGGAGTGAAGCAAGTTGTGCGCCATGCGCTCAGGGTTTGGCGGTCGGGCGGATCGAGTCCCATTCGGTGACGAACGCGGTTTTCGACTTTTTGTTGTACAGGCACAGCTCGGTGCCTTGCTGGCCCTTCATGTGTTTTTGCGGGTACTGGCCTTGCAGCAACAGCGCGGTGTAGCCGACGCGATCATCGAATTGCGCGGCGTTGCCGACCGGTTTGGCGTTTTTCAGGCCGCTGGCCTTGGTGCAACTGGCGAGCACGGCTTTGTCGTAGGCCGCCCAGGCATCGGGGCTGGAGGCGTGGGCCAACGGGGCAATGAGGCAAAGCACGGAGAGGGCGAGGCGTTTCATGGTTCGGGCATCCTTGGAGGTTTGATCGCCAAGGTTGGAACATGCCGCAGGATTTTAGTTTGTCAGTCCGGCACCATTTCCCGGCGAACCACATACATTCCAGACATTTCGTACAAGCGCTGCGCTCGCCGGTTGTCTTCCAGCACCTTCAGGTCGACAAATCCTTCGCGTCGATCCTGAAACGCCTTGAATGCATGAAGCAGCAAAGCCCGACCCAATCCACGTCCTTGGGCGCGAGGATGCACCACCAGGTTCTTGATGTAGGAACTGGTCCAGCATTGCGCCACGCCGATGACGCCGTCGGCATCGCTGGCGATGAAACACAGTGCCGGATCGTATTCCGGATCGTTTTCAAACTGCTGTTGCCAGACGTCCAGCGCCTGCACCCGGCCACCGCCTTCGCGGTAGCCGATCTGCATCAGTTCATGCACGGTGTATGCGTGTTCGGCGCTGTAGGTCGTGAGTTCGATGCCGTTCGGCCATTCGATGGTCGGCACGTCCTGGCTCAGGTCGCGCCGCATCAGAAAACAGAACGTCGCGCTCAAGACTCAGTGACCCTGAGCAGCCACATGCTTGGCCGCTTCGATCAGGCAGTGGGTCAGCTCCGGTGAGGAGAACTTGGTCAGCACGCCGTTGGCGCCGGCGAGGCGGGCCTTTTCGCTGTTCATCGCGCTGTCCAGCGAGGTGTGCAGCAACACGTAGAGGTGGGCGAAGTCCGGGGTTTCGCGCAGGGTGCGGGTGAAGGCGTAGCCGTCCATCTCGGACATTTCGATGTCGGAGACGATCAGGTTGATCTGCTGCGCCGTACCTTGCAAATCCAACAGACAGTCGATGGCCTCCTTGGCGCTGCGGGCGGTGTGGCATTGCAGGCCGAGGTTGCGCAGGGTGTGCACCGATTGCTGCAGCGCCACCTGACTGTCGTCGACCACCAGAATCCGTGCGTTGCCCAGCACTTCGGCGTCTTCCATGCTCAGCTCGGTCGGGGCCATTTCGATCTGCGCCGGGGCGATGCCGTGGATGACTTTTTCGATGTCCAGCACCTGCACCAGCGTGCCGTCCACCGAAGTCACGCCGGTGATGTAGGCGCGTGAACCGCCGGAACCGAACGGCGGCGGTTTGATGTCGGTGGTCAGGCAATGCACGATCTTGCTCACCGCCTGCACGTGCAGGCCCTGTTTCGAACGGCTGACGTCGGTGACGATCAGGCAGCCGCCGTTCGGATCTTCCAGCGGCCGCTCGCCGATGGCGCGGCTCAGGTCGATCACCGACAGCGAAGCACCGCGCAAAGTGGCGATGCCTTTGACGTGCGGGTGCGACTCCGGCAGCTTGGTCAGCGGCGGGCAGGGGATGATTTCACTGACCTTCAGCAGGTTGATCGCCATCAGCTTGCCGCTGCGCAAGGTAAACAGCAGAAGCGAAAGTGAATCTGCGCGGGCTTTGTTGGAAGACATAAAAACCTTCTGTGGAAAAAGGTGATGGGCGAGAGTGGAAATCGCCAGAAACTATTGATGCCGGGTTATCGGCGTCAAAAGGTTGGGCTTTAGGTTAGTTGTCGGGTGGTGGTGTGTCAGTTTGATCGATGGCCCTCACCCCAGCCCTCTCCCGGAGGGAGAGGGAGCCGAATGGGGGATGCTTCAAAGCTACACCGACCTGAAAGTGCATTGTTGAATCCATAATCGACTCGGTGGTTCAGGTCGATGTAGGGCGCAAGACACCTCGGTCGGCTCCCTCTCCCTCTGGGAGAGGGCTGGGGTGAGGGAGCTTTTAAACTTGAAGCACATATCAGCCCTTCATTCCCAAGCGCTTCGCCATCCGCCCCAGATTCGCCCGGTCCAGCCCCAGTTCACGGGCGGCACTGGCCCAGTTGTCCTGATTGCGCTCAAGCGCCGCGCTGATCAACTGCCGCTGATACTGCTCGGTGGCGGTGCGCAGGTCACCGCTGATCAATGGCAGGGCGGCAGTCGCTTCGGACGGCACCGACGAGTTATCCACAACCTCGCGTGGCAGGTCGAGGTCCATCGCGCTCAAGCTGAGAATCTTCGGCCGCACCTTGCAGTTGCCCAGCGCTTTCAGTGCGCTGCGTCCGATCAAGTGTTCCAGTTCCCGCACGTTGCCCGGCCAGGTGTAAGCCAGCAGCGCCTCCTGGGCGTCGCTGTTCAGGCGCAGGCTGTTGAGGCCCATGCGCGAGCGGTTCTGTTCCAGGAAATAACCGCTGAGCAACAACACATCGCGGCCCCGGTCACGCAGCGCCGGCACCCGCAACGGGTAGACGCTGAGGCGATGGTAGAAGTCGGCGCGGTAGCGGCCGCTGCGCACTTCTTCAGCCAGGTCGCGGTTGGTCGCGGCGATCAGGCGCACATCGACCTGGTGTTCCTTGTCCGAACCCAGACGTTGCAACTGGCCGCTCTGCAATACCCGCAACAGCTTGGCCTGGACGGTCAGCGACAACTCGCCGACTTCATCCAGAAACAGTGTGCCGCCGTTGGCCAGTTCGAACTTGCCGCGCCGGTCGCTGGTGGCGCCGGTGAAGGCGCCGCGCACGTGGCCGAACAGTTCGCTTTCCACCAGCGTGTCCGGCAGGGCCGCGCAGTTGAGGCTGATGATCGGTTTGTCGGCGCGCTTGGAGGCAGCGTGGATCGCCTGGGCCACCAGTTCCTTGCCGACTCCGGTTTCGCCAGTGATCAACACGGTCAGGTCGCTGCCGCCGACCAGATTGATTTCTTCCACCAGCCGTTTGTGGGCCTTGCTCTGGCCGATCATTTCACGGTTTTGCTGACCGCTGGCCTGACGATAAACCTCGGCGCGCTGGTGTTCGTCTTCAGCGCGAATCGCCAGACGCTCGATGCGTTCAGCGGCATTCACAGTGGCCGATGCGAGACTGGCGAAGGCTTGCAAGGCGTCGAGTTCGATCGGTTCGAAACGCTCGGGATCGAGGGCGTCGAGGGTGATCAGGCCCCAGAGTTTTTCATCGACGAACAACGGACAGCCGAGGCAGTCGTGAACTTCGAGGTGGTCGTCGAGGCCGTCGACCAGCCCGTCATACGGATCGGGCAGATCGCTGTCGGCGGCGAAACGGGTCGGCCCTTCGCCGGCCAGCAGCACTTCGAAGCGCGGGTGTTCGCTGACCTTGAAGCGTCGACCAAGAGTGTCGGTGCTCAAGCCATCCACCGCCAGCGGCACCAGCCATTCACCGTCGAGACGCAACAGGGCAGCGGCATCGCAGGGCAGCAGGGCGCGCATGGCTTCGAGCAGGCGTCGATAGCGCTCGCCTTCGGGCAGTTCGCGGGACAGGTCGGAGACCAGTGGGAGCAGGGCTGTGAGCAATGATTTGGCGGACATAGGCTTGTAGTCAAAGAGACACGTTGTAGTCGAAGCGACTATAGAGGTACTTGTGTCGATCTGACTACATAATTTTCAAGCTATTGATTTGTATATAAAAAATAGTTGGCACGAATACTGGAATGGATAAGGCACTTTTAGAGAAAGCTCAGGAGTCACCCTTATGCTTAGCGTCCAGGATCGTGCCATCGTCAAATCCACTGTGCCTCTGCTGGAAAGCGGCGGCGAAGCGCTGATCACCCATTTCTACCGCATGATGCTCTCCGAGTACCCGGAAGTCCGCCCGCTGTTCAATCAGGCCCACCAGGCCAGCGGTGACCAGCCTCGCGCCCTGGCCAATGGCGTGTTGATGTACGCCCGTCACATCGATCAACTCGACCAGTTGGGCGATCTGGTGGCGAAGATCATCAACAAACACGTGGCCCTGCAAATCCTGCCGGAACACTACCCGATCGTCGGCACCTGCCTGTTGCGCGCCATCTCCGAAGTACTCGGCGAAGAAATCGCCACGCCGGAAGTGATGAACGCCTGGGGCGCAGCCTACGGTCAGTTGGCCGATATCCTGATCGGCGCCGAAACCGCCATTTATGACCAGAAAGAGCAAGCCGTCGGCGGCTGGCGCGGGGCGCGGGAGTTCATCGTCGCGGCCAAGGTCGAGGAGAGCGCGGAAATCATTTCGTTCTACTTCGAGCCGGCGGACAAGGGCCCGATTCTCGCAGCCGAGCCAGGCCAGTACATCGGCATGAAGCTGATCCTCGACGGCGAAGAAATCCGCCGCAATTACTCGCTGTCGGCACTGGCCAACAAAGGTCAGTACCGCATCAGCGTCAAACGCGAACCGGGCGGCCGTGCCTCCAATTACCTGCACGATCAACTGCATGTCGGCGCCAGCATCCAGCTGTTCCCGCCATCGGGGGAGTTCACCCTGACGGCCAGCGACAAACCGTTGGTGCTGATCAGCGGCGGCGTCGGCATCACTCCGACTTTGGCGATGCTGGAAGCGGCGCTGGAAACCGAGCGTCCGGTGTACTTCATCCACAGTGCGCGCAACGGCAGCGTGCACGCGTTCCGTGACTGGATCGACGGGCTGGCCGCGCGTCATCCGCAGCTCAAGCGCTTCTATTGCTACGCCGAAGATGATGGTGTGAGCCCGGCGGCGGACAAGGTCGGGTTGTTGAGCGAGGAGCAACTGGGCGAGTGGCTGCCGGCGGAGCGTGATGTGGACGCTTACTTCCTCGGGCCGAAAGGCTTCATGGGGGCGATCAAGCGTCACCTGAAGGCGCTGGGTGTGCCTGAGAAGCAGAGCCGGTATGAGTTCTTCGGGCCGGCTGCTGCTCTGGAATAATCCAGGACCGAGTCGCCTCTATCGCGGGCAAGCCCGCTCCCACAGGATTTGAGTTCGACACGGCCCTTGTGGGAGCTGGCTTGCCAGCGATTGGCCGTTACACGGCCCTGATTCTTAAATTCTGTTTAAAGGTTAATCGTTTCTTAACCGGTTTATCGTTTATTCCCCGATGCTGATGATAGGCGCTCGTTCGTTTACATGATCAGGATCGCCCCCATGTCGCACTTCGCCTCTTCCCGTCGTTTCAGCCTGGCCACTTTGGGCCTGTCGGTTGCCTTGTTTTCCAGTCCGTTCGCGTTCGCCGAATCCGCGTTGATCCAGCCACAGACCCTGATCGTCGATCAGAGCCTGCCCAAGGCCCAGCGAGATGCAATGGAACTGGCGGCGCGGCGTTACGGCAGTTTCTGGAACACGGGTGAAGAGGCGTTGGCCACCGCCGCCCTGTCGCCGCAGTTCGTCGACAAGACCCCGCCGGAAGGCCGGGTGCAGGGGCCGACCGGGCCGCTGCTGGCGTCGAAGTTCTTTCGCACGGCGGTGCCGGACGTGAGTTGCGAGATCGAGCAAATGATCGTCGCCGGGGATCGCGTGGTGGTGCATCTGCACTTTCGCGGGCATTTCACCGGCACGTTCAAGGCTCTCAAAGGGCAGGGCCAGCGTGTAGACTTCCGGGCAACCGATATCTATCAGATCGACAACGGTCGCATCGCGGCCAATTGGCATATCGAAGACAACATCAGCCTGATGGCGCAACTGCAAGCGCAGCCGCCGGCCAGCTGAACCATGGACATGAAAGGGAAACGCGATGAGCGAGGAAACGATTCGATTGGGACGTGAGCGGCGCTATCTGGTGTTGCTGGGCATCATCTGCCTGGCGCTGATCGGCGGCGCGCTGTACATGCAGATCGTGCTGGGCGAGGCGCCGTGCCCGCTGTGCATCCTGCAGCGTTATGCGTTGCTGCTGATCGCGCTGTTCGCGTTCATCGGCGCGGCCATGCGCACCCGACGCAGCATCACGGTGTTCGAGGTGCTGGTGGTGATTTGTGCCATCGCCGGCGCCGGTGTCGCCGGGCATCACGTGTACACCCAGTTCTATCCGGCGGTGAGCTGCGGCATCGATGTGTTGCAACCGATCGTCGATGACCTGCCGCTGGCAAAGATCTTCCCGCTGGGCTTCCAGGTCGACGGTTTCTGCTCGACGCCGTACCCGCCGATCCTCGGCCTGTCGCTGGCGCAATGGGCACTCGTGGCCTTCGTGCTGGTGGTGATCCTGGTGCCGCTGCTGACCTCGCGTAACCGAAAAGCGTTGCGCTGAATCAACTTTTCGGCGCGTGCGCCGATAAACCAAACGCCTCGATTTGCGGTGACGCAGATCGAGGCGTTTTGCATTTCAGGGTCTGTGTGAAAACACCGTGACGAACGGCAAGGAAGGGTGCGACAGGTGTGCGACATGTTGTCACACAGGCCGTGTCGCAGCTCGTTTCACAGGCCCGGATTGGAGTGCTGTTACAAAAAAGGATTGGTCTGTTTCAGCGTTTTTCGGTTTTTGCACGCGTGTGCCGGATCAGGCAGTTTTAACAGACTCCGGCAGATGGCCAAAAGCCTTGGCATATCGGGCTTTGCGCGGATCGCGCCGTGGGAAAAAGCCCTCGGAGCTGTCTGAACTGAGGCCGATAGACCTACATTTTTTGGTGTTTTTGTTGAGAATCGATTTCGATAACATGCGGAACTTTTGCAAAAACGGTGATGGATTGTTGCTCGGAGCGATAAAAATTATTTCGGGATAAGACATGGTGTATAGGGCGCTACCTATCTACAATCGCCCGCACTGAATTCCCGGCACTGTTCAGCCTTTATTAAGGAGGCGAGCAGGAAGTCGGGTGTCGAGCAGCCGAGAGGCTTGCGAGACACCCAGGTGTCGGTGCCTTCCAACTTTCCGCACCAAATGGAATTGGTCTGTAACAAGGCCTTTGACCACGAATTCGAATAAGAACTGACCGCTGTCCCAGGTTTTGTCGAGCGTCTGACGCGCGACGGGCGGCCCTTATTCAATCCAAAGAAAATGCCAACCCTTGGCAGGGTGAAGTGTTGGCGATCAAAACCCAACTGCATTGCGCAAGCTGCTTTAGAGGTCGTGAGATGAGTAAAAACAGGTACCCCAGATTACTAGGCCTAGTGCCGCTGCTCGGCACGTTGTTGCTGGGAGGCTGCAACATGACCTTGCTCAATCCAACGGGCCAGGTCGGCCTGGAACAGCGCAACCTGATCATCACCGCCACGCTGCTGATGCTGTTGGTCGTTGTGCCGGTCATCGTGATGACCTTCCTGTTCGCCTGGAAGTACCGTGCCTCGAACAAGAACGCCGTCTACACCCCGAAATGGTCGCACTCGACAAAGATCGAAGTGGCAGTCTGGACCATCCCGGTCCTGATCATCATTGCCCTGGGTTACATCACCTACAAGTCGACCCACTCGCTGGATCCGTATCGTCCGATCGAATCCGACGTCAAGCCTGTGACCATCGAAGTGGTCGCGCTGGACTGGAAGTGGCTGTTCATCTACCCGGAACAAGGCATCGCCACGGTCAACAAGATCGTGTTCCCGGCGCACACCCCGGTTAACTTCCGGATCACTTCGGACGCGGTGATGAACTCGTTCTTCATCCCGGGCCTGGGCGGCCAGATCTACGCGATGGCGGGCATGACCACCAAGCTGCACCTGATCGCTGACCGCAACGCTGAAATGGACGGTATCTCCGCCAACTACAGCGGCGCTGGTTTCACCGGTATGAAATTCAAAGCGATCGCAACTTCTCAGGAAGATTTCGACGCCTGGGTAAGTGAAGTCAAAAAGGCACCTAAACAGCTTGAAGCCGCTGAATACGCAGCCCTTGCCAAGCCAAGCCAGAACAATCCAGTCGAGCTCTACTCCTCGGTCACGCCGAACCTGTTCCAGACCATCGTCGACAAGTACGAAGGCATGAAACCGGGCAAGCCGCTGAAGCACGAGAAGAAAGAGAAAGAAGTGGCGGCAACGGATATGGACTCGAATTCGCATTCAGCTGCCGGGGCAGAGGAGTAAACGATGTTTGGTAAATTAAGTTGGGAAGCGATCCCTTTCCACGAGCCGATCGTGATGGTCACCATCTCGATGATCGCGCTCGGTGGTCTGGCGTTGTTCGCTGCAATCACCTACTTCAAGAAGTGGACTTACCTGTGGACCGAGTGGCTGACGTCGGTCGACCACAAGAAAATCGGCGTGATGTACATCATCGTCGCCATGGTCATGCTGCTGCGCGGTTTTGCCGACGCCATCATGATGCGTACCCAGCTGGCCATGGCCACCGAGGGTTCGCCTGGCTACCTGCCACCTGAACACTATGACCAGATCTTCACCGCTCACGGTGTGATCATGATCATCTTCATGGCGATGCCATTCTTCACCGGCCTGATGAACCTTGCAGTGCCGCTGCAGATCGGCGCGCGTGACGTTGCGTTCCCGTTCCTGAACTCCCTGAGCTTCTGGCTGCTGGTATCCGGCGTCGTGCTGATCAACCTGTCCCTGGGCGTCGGCGAATTCGCCAAGACCGGCTGGGTTGCCTATCCACCGCTGTCGGGTCTGCAATACAGCCCTGGCGTGGGGATGGACTACTACATCTGGGCGCTACAGCTATCGGGTCTGGGTACAACGTTAACGGGGGTTAACTTCCTCGCGACCGTGCTGAAAATGCGTACCCCAGGCATGAAACTGATGGACATGCCGATCTTCACCTGGACCTGCACCTGGGCAAACGTTCTGATCGTGGCTTCGTTCCCGATCCTGACCGCTACCCTGGCACTGCTGACCCTTGACCGTTACATGGATTTCCACATTTTCACCAATGAACTTGGTGGCAATCCAATGATGTACGTCAACCTGTTCTGGGCATGGGGCCACCCTGAGGTTTACATCCTGATCCTGCCGGCGTTCGGCATTTTCTCGGAAGTCATCTCGGCCTTCACCGGCAAGAAACTGTTCGGCCACCACTCGATGATCTACGCCTCGGGCGCGATCTCGGTACTGGGCTTCATGGTTTGGCTGCACCACTTCTTCACCATGGGTTCGGGTGCCAGCGTCAACGCCTTCTTCGGTCTGGCGACGATGCTGATTTCCATCCCGACGGGTGTGAAACTGTTCAACTGGCTGTTCACCATCTACCAGGGCCGTCTGCGCTTCACCAGCCAGGTTCTGTGGACCCTGGGCTTCATGGTGACCTTCGCCATCGGCGGTATGACCGGCGTACTGCTGGCCATTCCGGGTGCTGACTTCGTTCTGCACAACAGCCTGTTCGTGATCGCTCACTTCCACAACGTGATCATCGGCGGCGCGGTATTCGGCTACATCGCAGGCTTCGGCTTCTACTTCCCGAAAGCGTTCGGCTTCAAGCTGCACGAAGGCTGGGGTAAAGCAGCGTTCTGGTTCTGGATCTCGGGCTTCTTCGTCGCGTTCATGCCGCTCTACGCTCTGGGCTTCATGGGCATGACCCGTCGTCTGAACGCCACCACCAACCCTGAGTGGGTACCGTACCTGTACGTTGCCATGTTCGGTGCGGTGATGATTGCTGTGGGTATCGCCTGCCAGCTGATCCAGCTGTACGTGTCGGTGCGTGACCGCAACAAGCCGGAAAACATGTGCGAACACGGTGACCCGTGGAATGCCCATACCCTGGAATGGTCGACCTCGTCGCCACCTCCGTTCTACAACTTCGCTGTACTGCCAAAAGCAGACTGCATCGATCCGTTCACCGAGGCCAAGGAAAACGGTACTGCGTACAAGGCTCCGGCCAAGTACGAACCGATCCACATGCCGAACAACACCGCCACTGGCGTGGTGATGGGCGCACTGCTGACCGTGTTCGGTTTCGCGATGATCTGGCACATCTGGTGGTTGGCGATCGCCAGCCTGGCCGGCACTGTCATCTACTTCGTGATTCACGCAGCACGTGACGATCAGGGCTACATGGTGCCGGTTGAAACAATCGAGCGCATCGAAGCCGAGCAGCACAAGCGTCTGGTAGCGGCCGGGAAGATCCCTGCTTCCGCAACCCGTGTTGAAACCAAGTTGGAACAGGCTTAAACAATGTCGAACTTAGTGACCAATGCTGGACACGCCCATGGTCATGACCATGGGCACGATGACCATCACCACGACTCGGGCGAGATGACCGTATACGGTTTCTGGCTCTACCTGATGACCGACTGCATTCTGTTTGCGTCGATCTTCGCGGTGTACGCGGTACTGGTAAACAACGTCGCCGGTGGCCCGTCGGGCCACGACATCTTCGAACTGCCATACGTGCTGGGCGAAACCGCTCTGCTGTTGTTCAGTTCGATCACCTACGGCTTCGCCATGCTGGCGTTGTACAAAGGTAAGAAGCAGCAGGTTCTGGGCTGGTTGTTCATGACCTTCCTGCTCGGCGCAGGCTTCATCGCCATGGAGATCAACGAGTTCCACCTGCTGATCTCCGAGGGCTTCGGTCCTAGCCGTTCGGGCTTCCTGTCGGCGTTCTTCACGCTGGTCGGTACCCACGGTCTGCACGTGTCCGCCGGTCTGATCTGGATGGGCATCATGATGTACCAGGTCAACAAGCACGGCCTGACGGCGACCAACAAGACCCGTCTGAGCTGCCTGAGCCTGTTCTGGCACTTCCTGGACGTGGTGTGGATCTGCGTATTCACCGTTGTTTACCTGATGGGGACCCTGTAATGGCTAATGCACACTCCCATGACAGCCATGATGCTGGCCACGGCAGCGTAAAGTCGTACGCCATTGGCTTCATCCTGTCGGTAATCCTGACCGTCATCCCGTTCGGCCTGGTGATGTTCCCGACCCTGCCGAAGTCGACGACGCTGGCAATCGTCCTGCTGTTCGCCGTGATCCAGGTGATCGTTCACCTGTATTACTTCCTGCACCTGGACCGTTCCATCGCTCAACGTAACAACGTGATTGCGTTCGTCTTTACGGCCATCGTGATCGTGCTGCTGGTCGGTCTGTCGCTGTGGATCATGTTCAGCATCCACACCTACATGATGGCGAAGTGAGGTAAACCCGATGTCGCTCAAGCACTTTATCCAAATCACCAAACCGGGGATCATTTTCGGTAACGTGCTTTCTGTGGCAGGCGGGTTCTTCCTGGCCTCGAAAGGGCATGTCGATCTGGCCGTGTTTCTGGCAGCCATGATCGGCACTTCCCTGGTTGTGGCCTCCGGTTGCGTGTTCAACAACTGCATCGACCGCGACATCGACCTGAAGATGGAACGCACCAAGAACCGGGTGCTGGTCCAGGGCTTGATCTCCCTGAAACTGGCCCTGGTCTATGCGACCGTCCTGGGTGTCGCCGGCGTTGCGTTGCTGTACAAGGTGGCCAACCCGTTGGCTGCCCTGTTCGCCGTGATCGGCTTCATCATCTACGTCGGCTTCTACAGCCTGTACCTCAAGCGCAAGTCGGTTCACGGCACGCTGGTGGGCAGTCTGTCGGGCGCCATGCCGCCCGTGATCGGTTACGTGGCCGTGACCAACAGCTTCGACATGGCCGCGCTGACCCTGCTGGTGATGTTCAGCCTGTGGCAGATGCCGCATTCCTACGCCATCGCGATCTTCCGCTTCAACGATTACCTGGCCGCATCGATTCCGGTGCTGCCAGTGAAGCGCGGGATCCAGGTGGCCAAGAAGCACATCCTGATCTACATCCTGGCCTTCCTCGTGGCGACCTTGATGCTGACCTTCAGCGGTTACGCCGGCATGAGCTACCTCGCCGTCGCCGCGGCCATGGGCATGTACTGGCTGTACATGGCCTGGACCGGCTACAAGGCGGTGGATGACACGGTCTGGGCACGCAAGCTGTTCGTGTTCTCGATCTTCACCATCACCGCGTTGAGCGTCATGATGTCCCTGGACTTCAAGGTGCCGACCGAGCTGCTGTTGACGTACGCGCCGTAAGGTTCGAACGTTGTACGAGAAACCCCGTTCATCGAGAGATGAGCGGGGTTTTTTGTTGCTCGGTTGATGGAGAAACGACGTCCTTTGTCGCGAACAGACTCTCTCCCAAAAGGGTGGCGTAATCAGCCATTCCCCCGAAACGACTAGCTAGAAATCGACAGGTTGCGGTCGGTAGGCAAAAGTCCTAGATTCGGATCCAACTACATGCATCGATCTAGAGGCTGGGCGAAATGACTGAGAGGATGACCTGCGACGAGCGATTCATTGCCCTGGCAAAAGAGCTGAACTACGACATCAATGGCGAGAACACGGTGGGTGGCAATTACGCGCCGTTGATCCGTCATCGCGATGAGATCTACATCAGCGGCATGGTGCCGCGCACCGAGGGCAAGATTCAGTATCCGGGGCGGGTGGGGCAGGAGTTGACGCTCAAGGATGCGCAGGCCGCGGCGAGTATCAGCGCGATGCGGTGTCTGGCCTTTATCGTCGATGCAGTCGGTTCGCTGGACAAGGTCCGGTCGTTGTTGCGGGTCACGGTGTACGTGAAGTCCACGCCGGATTTCGTCGACCTCAGCGAAGTCGCCAACGGTGCATCGGACGTATTCAGTTATGTGTTGGGCGATGTCGGGCGCCATACCCGCACCACCGTCGGTGTCTATCAGTTGCCGAAAAACGCAGCCATCGAAGTCGACATGATTGCCGCCGTGCACCCATCGGCATAACCGCCAATCTGCGGACAACAAAAAGCCCCGCCTGAAGTTCAGAGCGGGGCTTTTTCGTCAGCGCCGGTATTACTGGGCGGCGATGCTGTAACCGTCGAACGCGGTCTGCTGTTGCAGCGCGGTGATGATGTTCTTGCGGTTGATCGCGTGCTCGGTGCCGGCGTTGTCGACGAAGGTTTCGCCTTCGATTTCCGCATCGTCGCCTTCACCGACGAAGGTGAAGCCGAGGAATTCCAGTGCCTCGCGATCCACGCTCAGGCGCGAGCGCGGTGTGCGCATTGGCAGGGTCACGCTGATGCCGTCCTTGCTGATGCTGAACACTTCAACGTCTTTCTTGGCGCGTGCGGCCTTGCTCTTGCCGCCGCTCGGGTTGCTGATCGCCTGGTGGGTCTGGTTCAGAACCTTGAGGGCCAGGCCATAGACGATTTCCTGGAACGCCGGATCGTCCTTGAAGCTGGACAGGATGCGGCTGATCGGGAATTTGCTGCTCAGATCTTCGAGGGCGGCGATGTCGGCGGCTTCGGCGTCCTTCAGGCGCTTGAGTTCGCCCATCAGCTCATAGGCCTGGTCGTCATCGAAGCGGTCGTGGGCCTGACGGATCGCGGCGCGCAGTTCGCGGATCTGATCGCTTTCGCGGCTCGACTGGAACGCGTCCAGCACCATCTCGCTGATGATCTTCGCCTGTGGGATGTGTTGTGAAAGATTGATGGAGTTTTCGTATTCCGCTTTGGACGACAGAGTGACTACGGATTCAGCGGTGTTGAAATCGGACATTGAAATTTCACTACTTTTTTAACTTGAGATGAGACGAGAAAGCGCTGGGGGCTTTTTCAGGCCGACTAATTTAGGGGAGCGCGGCAGCGTTGTCACGGAGCAAGGGGCCGGTGGTGCCGATTATTTGTCCGGATGATTTGTGAAGGGCAACCAGGCACCGCGCGTGTCCTGTCTCATTCATTGGCGACAGCGTTCTCGGGTAGTCGCCGGGACGTCAGGCCACGCAGCGTCCAGTAGAGCTTCAACGAACGGGTACCGATCAGGCCGCACATGAAACCCGCAATGCCGGACTTGAGCAGCTGCATGTCCGAGGACGCGGAAATCTCCGGATTCACGTCATGCTGGTAACCGAAGTAGTAGTTCGCGGAAAAGAACATCAGGTACATGATCAGGATTTTTACCGTGCCCGGCATGATCAGCCCTGTCGCAGAGTCGTCGAGCACCACGCCCCGCCGCGAGAACACCAGCCAGGCCGAGAGACCGCCCAGCAACAGCGCGCCGAACCAGGTGCTGAAAAACAAGGCCGGGTTGATCGACAGGTTCAGGGAGTACAGCGACCACGCCAAAAACGCCGGGGGTGTTATCAGCATAGAGGCACGGCTTTCGCGTCGGGGAGAAAACGACTTGATGCCGAAATAAACCACCAGCAGAAAAATCAGGTAAACCCGTAGCGGAGTGTTTTGCAGAATCGTGAGCATTGCGCAGCATCCATGCTGGAAAAGGAGGAGGGTGGAGCATAGCCGGGGTCACAGTAACCGTCGGCTATTTCAGCCGCAAACGCTCCATCGCGATCACCGACGTTTCAAATCCCAGGCTGGCGAAAAACGCTTCGGCGCCTTCGCGCCCGGCACGCAGGACCCAGGTAATGTCGGTGTTGTCGCCCATTACATGTTCGACCAGCGCCCGCCCGATGCCCGCGCGCCGATGTTGCCCGTCGACCACGACCATCGACAGGTAACCGTTGGACAAGCCATCGGTGATGCCACGGGCGAAACCGACAATTTGCTGGCCGCTCAATGCCACAGCGCTGCGCTGAGAGTTCTGAACAAGCTGTGCGAAATGTTCGGCGGTGCCGGTGCGATGGCCCCAGCCGTGCGCCTCCAGAAACTGCCTTGCTGCCTCCACTTCCGTGGGCAGAAGGTCGCGTATTGAAATGTCTTTGTTCATTCGTTGATTCCGTCCTTGGTGTATTTCCAACAGTAGCCGCGTTGCTTACGGTCTGCCCCACATCTGCATGGCGAACTCGACGAAGCGACGCAGTTTAGGCAACCGATAGCGATCCGGCGCGTAAAGCAGATGCATCGGGCGGTTCGGCGGCTGATAGTCCGGCATCACCACGACCAGTTTGCCGTCGCGCAGATCCTGTTCCACCAGTGCGTCCGGCAGCATCACGATGCCCATGCCGGTGCGCGCGGCCTGATGCAGGCCGGCGGAGCTGTTGATCAGCATCGGGCCTTTGACGTCGACCATGATTTCTCCGTCCGGGCCGCTAAGGCGCCACTGTTTTTCCACCGATTGCCAGTCGTCACCGGCAGGGTAGGCGAACGACAGGCAGTCGTGCTGGCGCAGTTCCTCAGGCGTGAGCGGCATGCCGCGTCGGGCCACGTATTCCGGGGAGGCGCAGACGGTCAGGGTGTAGTCGATCAGCGGGCGGGCGATCAGGTTGGACTGGTCGAAGTGGCCCAGTCGGAAGGCCACGTCGAGACCGCTTTCCAGCAAATCCGGACGGCGGTTGGTCAGGATCACGTCGAGTTTGACCTGCGGACATTGCAGAGAAAACTCACTGAGCGCCGGGGCCAGACGTTCAACGCCAAAGGTCAGCGGCGCAGTAACCCGCAGAATGCCGCGCGGTTCATCAAGCGTCTGCTCGGCGAGGCGTTCGGAGTCGGCGACCAGACCTAACACCTCCAGGCAGCGCTGATAGTAGACGCTGCCGAACTCGGTCAGCCGCTGGCGGCGGGTGGTGCGTTGCAACAGTTGCACGCCGAGCCGTTGCTCCAGCGCCCGCAGGTGATTGCCCACCATGGTCGTGGACATTTCGCACTGCAGCGCGGCCGCCGTCATGCTGCCGGACTCCACCACCTTGACGTACACGCTCATCGACTGGAACAAATCCATTATCAAGCCCGGCTTTTAAATGATTGAAGTTTTGCCGAGTTTATCCAGTTCAGGTGGATAACCATACTGCCAGCACCTCTCACCTCGCTGGAGTTTGCCGACATGACCGCCGCCCTGATGAACACCTATCAACCGCTGGACTTGAGCTTCATCAAAGGCCTGGGCACCCGACTCTGGGATCAGGCGGGCCGGGAATATCTGGACGCAGTGGCAGGCGTGGCGGTGACCAATGTCGGTCACTCGCACCCGCGCATCGTGTCGGCGATCAGCGAGCAGGCGGGATTGCTGCTGCACACCTCCAATCTCTACAGCATCGACTGGCAACAATCGCTGGCGCAGAAGCTGACGCGGCTGGCGGGGATGGAGCGGGCGTTTTTCAACAACTCCGGTGCCGAGGCCAACGAAACCGCGCTGAAACTGGCGCGCCTGTACGGCTGGCGCAAAGGTATCGAACAGCCGCTGGTGGTGGTGATGGCCAACGCATTTCATGGCCGTACCCTCGGCACCTTGTCCGCCAGCGATGGCCCGGCGGTGCGCCTGGGCTTCAATGACTTGCCGGGGGATTTCGTCAAAGTGCCGTTTGGCGATCTTCAGGCGCTGGAACAGGTGCAGCGCAAACATGGCCAGCGGATCGTGGCGATTCTGGTGGAGCCGATCCAGGGTGAAAGCGGCGTGCAACTCGCGCCGCCCGGCTACCTCAAGGCCCTGCGTGAATTGTGCGATCGCCACGCCTGGCTGCTGATGCTCGACGAAATCCAGACCGGCATCGGCCGCACCGGCCGCTGGTTTGCGTTCCAGCACGAAGGCATCGTTCCCGACGTCATGACCCTCGCCAAGGGACTGGGCAACGGCGTGCCTATCGGCGCCTGCCTGGCACGGGGCCGGGCGGCCGATCTGTTCACCCCCGGCAGCCATGGCAGCACTTTCGGCGGCAATCCACTGGCGTGCCGGGTGGGTTGCACCGTGCTCGAGATCATTGAGGAACAAGGCCTGCTGGAAAATGCCAGGGTCCAAGGCGAGCGCCTGCTGACCCGCTTGCGTGCAGAGCTGACGGACAATCCGAATGTGCTGGCGATTCGCGGGCAAGGGCTGATGATCGGCATCGAACTCAAACAGCCGATCCGCGACCTGACACTGATTGCCGCGCGGGATCATGGACTGCTGATCAACGTCACTCGCGGCAAGACGATCCGGCTGCTGCCGCCGCTGACGATTGATGAGCGGGAGGTGGGGATGATTGTCAGAGGGGTGGCTCGGGCGTTGGGCGAAAGCTGATTGTCCCGGTTGCGTCTGAAATGGCTGCCGTTTTACCGGCAGCCATTTTTATTTAATCAGGATAATCCGACAAATCCGGCGCCAGCATCCGGGTCTTCGGTGCGCCGTTCGCGTTGTGCTGGATGATGTCTTTCGGTTGCCCCTGTTGATTGAAAAACACCTGGCCGATCCCCGCCGAATTCCACAACCGTTCACCCGCTTCGGCGTGTTCCGGCACGTACGGGACGATGCGCATGCGGCGGCGTTTGGTGAGCCAGTTGAGGGGCGAACGCGGTGAGTAGAGCCAGCGATTTAGGCGGTCGAACCATTCCAGCAGGGTCGGCGGGAACTCGTTTTTGATGCCGCTGCTGGTGATCTGCCAGATGCGCGGGCCGGCCTTGCGGTGTCGGATCAGGACTTCGTAGACGAAGGAATAATGCACGTCGCCTGACAGCACCACGTAGCTGCCCGGTGTACGCGAGTGTCGGAAAATGTTCAGGATCACCTGGGCTGCGCCGCGATGGGCCATCCAGTTTTCTGCGTCCACCAGCAGTGGATAACCGCACCAGCTGAATACTCGCTGCACGGTTTCGATCAGCTTCACACCGAAGATCGGTGCCGGCGAAACGATGATCGCCGAAGGGTGGTCGAGCAGTTCCTGCTGCAGTTCGCTCAAGGCTTCCCAGTCCAGCAGGCCTGACGGTTGCTTGAGCGCCATTTCGCTGCGCCAGCGTCGGGTGCGAGTGTCGAGCACCACCAGCGCCGGGCTGGTCGGCAATACGAAATGCCATTGCTGAAAGCGCAGCAAATCCTCAATCAATTCGTCCTGCGCGGGAGCGTCGAGATAGCGGTCGTCACCGCTGGCGCTCAGGCCTCGGGTTTTCTCCAGTACTGCGCTGAATGCATCCGGATTGTTGCCCCAGCCCTGACACAACATGTAGGCGATCAGCGCGTTGCCGATGATGCGTTTGGAGAACGGGTGGCCGTAGGCCGTTTCCTCCCATTGCGCGGACAGGTTCCAGTCATCGGTGATGTCATGGTCGTCGAAAATCATGAGGCTCGGCAGATGCGCCAGTGCCCGGGCCACCTGGCCGAGGCCGGCCTTGAACCCGTCGATGCGGGTCTGTTCGAGGGCATAGCGCTTGAGGCGTTCCGGCGTCAGTGCCGGCGGCTGCGGATTGACCAGTGTCCAGGGCGTTGGCGACCACACCAGTAAATACATCGCCATGACTTCGGCAAACGTCACGAGGTGATTGTCGGCACTACTGCTGGTGAAAATCGGCTTGCGCGCACCGCCGAAGAAACGCTCGCGCAATGTCTCGTTGCTTTCGAGTGCCGGCAGCAGATCTGCACGATGGTAGTAGCTGGCCGGGTGTTCGTAGAGTTTCGCGCTGTCGCTGACCACCGCGCCTTCGAGGTGTTCACCGAACAGGCCGAGGCGCTCGATCAGGGCATGAATCGCCCGCAACATCGGACCGGCCACGTCGTCGGCGTAAACCTGATCGCCGCTCATCATCAACAGGGCGGGACGTTGCTGCGGATCGGTTTCGGCGGCCAGCAACCGATCAACGCAGAGCAGACCGTCGGCGGCCGGGTGATGGGGCTTGCGGCAGGAACCGTGGAGCAACTGGTCGATGCGCGAACGCAGGACGAAGTTCGGGCTGGTGGCGTTGTCGTAAAGCAGGTGTGGCGCCCAATCGGCGATGGGCTGCTGGCCATCGTTCAACAGGTCGTAGTCGATGCGGGTGTCGCAGGGCAGGGCCGTCTCGAGGGGGACATCGATCAGGTGAACAAATGCCCGGTTGCCTACCGGAATGACCGTGCATTTCCCGGCATCCAGTGGAATGTCTCCTACGCCTTGCAGGCGCAAGGTCAACGACAGCTCGCGGCTGCCGACCAGCCAAAACACTAAGCGTGTCGGTTCCAGTCGGCGCAGCAGTGGGCCGGCCAGAACAGCAGGCAACGGGCTCAGGTCATCAAGTGTCGGAGGCATCGGGGGGAAAGCTCAAGGCGCACAGGCCGGCGATGATAGCGCAGCCGGCGCCTCGAACCCTTAAACCAGGCTTAAGAGCCCGTTTTTTCCAGCTTCAGCGCCAACAGGCGCCATTCGGCAGGTGTCGCGTCGACTCTCGGCTGTTCCTGTACGGAGCAGTCGAAGCGGTACGTCACGTCGTCTCCATTCATGTTCCGCGCGGTGACGGTGTTGCTGAAGGTGTAGACCTGATCCTTGAAGCGTTGCGGCGTCAGGCTTTTGCTGTCGGCAAACCGGGCAGACGCGGGGAAGCGCAAGGTGCTAGTCACGAACGGGCTGCACATGACATACGCGAGCATCGATTTGTCGCCCTGCGCGTCGGCGCGCAATTTTTTGCTCAGCACTGTCAGGGCCTTACGCCCCTCATCGTCACTCTGGTCGATCACGGTTTGCACCGACATCGTCTTCGGCGCGCGACTGGCGTAATTCGGCAGCAACGCGGAGTCCGCTGGAGAGGGCGTGTTGTCCGGCTCGATAGCGGCGAACACCGGCGCGTCTTTCAGTGAAGCAGGGCTTGCAACCGCCTCGGCTTCCGGCAGCAGCGAGGTCGGCTCGGCTTCCCGCTGTGCCGCGACGTTTTCAGTCTGCGCGGCGTCGTAGCGATGCGCCGACGGGAACAATGAAAAAGTGATCGCCAGCACCACCATCGAAACAATGAAACCGCCCGCGACACCGACCAGGTTGGCGTAAAACAGATTCCAGCTGCCGCGGTTTTTCAATACCCAGCGCCACATGAAACCCCAGGCCGCGACAAATGCCAGAAAACGCAGAAACTCCATTCGATCCTTTCCTTAAACCTGCTGAAGCCGGATATCAGCGCCGTTCCGATAACGAGCACTGAAAGATGGGCGGCAAGATATCAAAATAGATTTCTGGCGCCACAAGAACCTTCACACGCCGTGTCGATACAGATCACTTGAGCGCAAAAAACGCCAGAGCGGTAATGCCGGCCACTGTGCCGCAAAGGCCTGCCAGCAGCTGCCGCGCAATCAGGGGCTCGACTTGCGAGCGTCGGGCGACCAGCATCCATACGCCGACCAGCGCCGCGGCGGTCGTCATCATTTCCAGCAATGTGGTCGTCAGACCGGTTACGTGCGGACGGCTCGACCCGAACAGACCGATGTAGAACTCCGAGACCACCAGACCTACCAGCATGCCGCTGGCAGCGCCCAGCAGGTTGGCGAGGAACAGGTTCCAGGTGCCACGATGTTTGACCACCCACACCCACATGGCCACCCAGGCTAAAAGACAAAACGCTGCATCCATCGCACCCCTCCTTTTGAATCAGTTTCGTCAGGCCCATGGCTCCCGGGCCGACACTGGACGGCAAGATAGCAAAATAGTAGCTTCGCGCCACTTTCCTGATTCCTGTAATGGACTACTCATGTCAAAAGTCGCCCCTGCTCTACGCCTGCTGTGCGCAATCACTTTCGCCAGCGCCATGACCCCGGCATTCGCCGCCTGGAAAGAGCACCCGGAAAACAGCTGGAAGTATTACCTCGCCAATTGTCAGCGCATGCAGGAAAAAATGGCCGACGTCCAGAGCGGTCGCGTGCCCGGCGCCTTTGAGGTGATGGGCGATTTGGAGAACAGCCAGGGGAGCATGAATGAGCACCGCCCAAACCTGCCTCCCCAATACCTCGCCTCCGGGGAATTCGCTCAATGCGAAAACGTGGCGGCCGAGGCCGATGCGATGATTGCCCGTGGCAAAGCCGAGTTCGCCGACAGAATGAACCAGGCCGCCGAGCAAGGCCGGATCGCCCACCAGAACTCCCCCGAATACCAACGCGCCCGTTCACTCGGCTACAGCGATGTCGGTGAAATCTCCTTCCTCAAACTTCACGAAGACATGGACGGCGAAGCACGCCTGAAAACCATGATGATTACTGTCGATGAAGTCTGCGGCCAATACTTTCGTGCCACGCAATATGTGAAGCCGTATGTGATCTACACCGTGCGGCCGTCGGATGGCGGATGTGGCGAGGAAAAACGCGTGGCGATTGTCGGTGGCAGGTCGGTTGAGAAGGGTGATTACATCGATGAGCGGGGCGAGTTTCAGTATGTGGGCTGGAAGAAACTGGTGGGGGCGGATGGGTTTCCTACTGAGATTCGGGTGTTGAAGGCTCGGCGCTGACCGCAAAACAGTAACGCCGTCCAGTCACATGTGGGGGAAGTAATTCACAGCAAGAAACAGCAGGGTCGCCATGCCGGCGACCAAGCCACACACCGCGCCGAGCAACTGACGTGCAACCGGATGTTCGGGTTGACGGCGATTGGCAATCCACAGCCATACCCCCGCCAGAACGCCCGCGCTGGTGATGAACACCACCAGACTGCGATGCAGGTTGGGTGTCGCCATCGACGTACCAATGACTGCGTCGTAAATCAGCGTGAACACAATGCCGGTAACCACGCCACTTCCGGCGCCGGCAAGGTTGGCCAGCAACAGGTTCCACTCACCCCGTTGCTTCACCACCCATAGCCAGGTTCCAGCCATCACCAGCAAGCACAACACAGCATCCATTTTGGTTCATTCCCGAGTGCGCGATAACAGAGGCGGTTGACAGGCCTCTGGCGAGTGGACGGCAAGATATCAAAATAGTAGCTTCGCGCCACTTTCTTCATCTGCGTAGCTTAAAGAATGTCCTTCAAATAACCCTTGAGCGCGAGGAGCGGCTGATCCAGCTGCTCCAGCGACTGCGCCTGACTGAAGTCGGTCGACAACTTGTGCAGCTCCCGCCCCAACGGTTTCTCGACGCCACCCAACGCATCCATCGCCAGCGCCAGGCACTCGTTCATCTTGAACTGGATCGTCTCGACATCACCCCGGCGCACCAGCAGTTCGAACACGTCTTTCTGATAGTCGCCCATGACCATGTCATCCCGCAGAATCGGGCTCAGGCCTTCCTCCTCATACGCGAGTTTGAGGGAGAACAGGGCGACGGTTTCCAGTGACGTTTCCATGGAGTGAACCTGTGTGAGATCTCGCCGGAGGGCCAGCGGCACTTTCCGACAGACGAAAAAAAGGCCTTGCTAAGCAAGATCTTTTCTAATTTTGGTGCCCGAGGGAGACTGTAGTAGTCCAGTAAACTCAAGGCCTCCAGAGAGGTTTGCTGTTCAGGGATACATGTAGGGATACATGCCCGCCATTGCTAGGCCGGCATGATACCCGGATGGTCGTTCCAGTCACAAACGCCACAGCTCAGATACGAGTCCCCGTCGGGAGCGATATCGACATCGTAGAACTTGCGGATTTCGCGAGACTTGCAAACCGGACAGTGATCAGTCCTGTCCTGCTCTTCACGTTTGAGAATCTGCATCATGTGGCCAACAACTGTCTGGCAAGTGTGAATGGCAATGGACGACGCTGTTTTACTGGCGCTCTTGGTGTGTGTCAGCCAATTCGATAGTTGCCAAGCCTCTTTGGCTAGGTTCTTCAAATGCTGCCGCAGTTCCTTATTGCTACCGCCACCACAGAGATGATTCATCAACAAGTCGATCCATGCGATGAAATTGGCATCTTGAGGGCGGTCGACGTCTTGAGGGATATCGCTCAGTCTTCTGACGGCGCCCATAAGCGAGACCAATGCTTCGCGCAGGAGCATGCCTACAGCTTGAAAGTCTTCAGCTTCGACTGCTGCGTCATGGCGAGCGTCTGCCTGATCCATGCGTCGAAACACTTCATCGAAAGGTGTGGGGTCTGAGCTATCGATCCGATCTGGACGACTCCGCAAGCGCATCATCAGCCCTATGTGGAAAGAGATCGTGTAGTCGAGTGTGGGGAAGTGCTTCTGGGAATAAAGATTCGTGAGGTTGGTAATGACCCACCACCGATCCTTATCCGTCGTTACGTCCCAAATTTCGTATGTGTCACCCAGGACGATTTCCTTTTTTATGCGCTCGACGTGCTGAACAACTTCATCACGTGCCTGGGTCTCAACATAGATAGCGATATCTCGCTCCGCATGGAGGTCGCTTTCCACGCTATAACGCGAAAGCTCGTCGGCCGGAACCGGGTGCGAGTGAATGGTGCATTCCCCTTCAGTCGGCAAATCCTGTTCATCATTCATCGTACTTTCCTTTCAGTCTGCACCACGAGAGCGCTGGTGAATCGAGTATGTCAGAGGAGTGCGGCGGCTGAGGCACCGAAATGTGCTGGGGACCCTGAGAGATTACCGATGGTACGGGGTCGGAAACCCGCGGGACTGTGGTAGCGGGAGATGCTGGAGCTTACTGAAATTTCAACGTTGAAATTGAAAGGATCTTGAAGAAAAAAGGACATCGTTACCGTACCGGTAATGATGACCTTGGATCGATTGTTTTGTAGTGCAGATGCACAGGTAAACAAGCAGTTCACCGGGTTCACCTGTTCACTAAGCTGGGAGTTCTCCCGCTAACAAGGTCCGGCGGGTTTCCGACCCCGTGTCTCGAAGAAAACCTCAGGGGCCCCGGCACACTGCGGGAGATACGCCTGACGTTCGCTGGTGGGATTGATCCTAACGGGGTGTGGGGGGATGTACCCCTCAAAAATGCGGTGTAACTCGTGTGGCTGGTGTAACGATGGTTGGTAAGTAGCTGTATTTATTGAATATTTTTGATGTTACATCGGCTTCGTACACAAACCTTTTGGCGTGTAACTCTGCCATCTGGTGTAACGCTCCGATGCTTGAAAAGAGGGACGGAGGAGGTCATGTCCATGCGCAGGAGACCAGGTACTTCCCCACTCCCAGTCTGCCCAAGAGATGCGATTAACGGGATGTAATCATCAGTTTGGCCGCTCTGCCAGCGATCTGTCAGCAGTCGTAAAGGGCCGCTTTCGGCCAGAAGCGGACGTTCAGCAGCGACTGCTTTCGGCCAGAAGCGGACGCTCATGGCCGACCGCTTCTGACCATATGCTGACGTTCGCAGGTGGCTGCATCCGGCCAGGCGCGGCACTTCATCAGAAAAAAGGGGACTGATTTATTTCTCATAAAAAAATCAGTCCCAATTCTCTCGTTCAGTAATCAACGCGTTCCTGCATCGCCCTCTATGACTTCAACGAAAGGGGTAACTGTCCGGGTTGCGGTGACAAGTATCCCAACGAATGAAAGTATGATGCTGCCCCCCGTGACAACTATTGCCCAGTGATTTTTGCTCAATAGGAAAACGAACGGCAATGCTACAGCAATGCCGCAGACCCCGAGCCGGAAGATCATCCCGCCAACCCGAAGTCTGCGATGAAGAGCCACATGCCATCGCAAAGGTGCCCCGCAAGAAACACACGGTACTACGGGAAACTCCCCAAAAAAAGGAGTCATGCGCCGTTGCGCTGTTCGACTCAACTTTGAGGAGCAGGTGGGACACGCCAATAATGACGAGCTTTGCATGGAGAGAATTTCTCCTGGGTGGGTGTCCGCATTAGTTTAGTGGATGATTTAATGCCTGACCTACGCGATGGTTAGCCATTGGCAATGATTGCTTTTGGCCGATTGCTGCCTGCAAAGACGATACTAGGATTGCCGTATCCGCATAATCGCATCTGTGATCGCTTTTGCATTTGTGTCTAAGGTCTCCATAGCCATCACAGCGTTATCTGCAACGACTGCTGCGCCACTGGCTGCAAGCCAAACGGCAACCTCCTCGATCGCCGCCGCCAGTGCATGCTGGTTGTGCAGGAGCAATGTCAGGGCGTCAGCGGTGGCGATATTAGAAGCTGAGTTATTTGGCATGCGATCCATCCTGGAAATAAGGGTTTCGCGAAGCCTAGCTCATGCGGCCGCAGCAGAGAGGCTTAGATACCGCATGCTTAAAAATTGCTACACCGCGCAGATGATTTGAGACTTTAGCCAATCAGTTGGGGCGGGAGGCGGGCTACTGCATCCATCCATCATCGGAGCCAGCCAGCGTCCGCTTTCGGCCAGTAGCGGACGCTCGAAAAAGACCGCTTACGGCCAGAAGCGGACATTCCCATGCGACTGCATACGGCCAGAAGCGGACCTCGCATGCGACGGGCAAAGGCAACAAGGTGTCTTCTGGGGGCGCATATGAAACCTAAGGCGCTTAAACTTTGATCAATGGAGAACACGGCTTTCACTTCCTAGGAGTAGTGACTGGGGGGGGGCGTCCCGTTAACATTGGACACAAGTAAATAGACAAGGAGTGGTTTCAGATGGCCTTTCGACTGGTAAGTATGGATTTTGACCAAAAACTTGTACGGCTTACTCCCGAGAACGTGTCATCAAGGATTAGAAATTGGTATACAGTCTTAGTGGGTAAAAATGGAATTGGAAAAAGTCGACTCTTATCGTCCATAGCTCAGATTGGTATCGTTAGCGAAGACTATTCCAAGGTGATCGCGGTATCTACCAGCCCTTTTGACAAATTCCCCAACCCGAGAAATCGATCCAGTAATACTGCGAAAGCGAACTATCGATATGTTGGAATGCGAAGTGAAGGAATCTATCAAAGTTCAAATTCCGTATCTCTAATTTCATCCGCTGCAAAAGGATTGCTGGAGAAGCTATCTGTAGAAAATGGAGCTCACAATTTAACAGCAGTCTTCGACGCTTTAAACTTTCGACCTGTCGCTGATTTCATTTTGAAGCCAGGATATCTAAAGGGCAGTCGGAACGCTTATGACACATCTAGAGTTGAGGGGACTAGTCTTGCAATCGAACTCAGGCGACTGGAGCGCGAACATTCAATTGAGGTTGATGAGAGGTATTTTGAACTTCTGGAAAATTTACATTATGGCCGGCTACTTGAGGTCCTAGAAGCTATGGTTACGGTCAATAAAATATTGACCACTAGAAAAGCAATTGAGCTAAGTGCTGACTTTTCCAGATCCACTCTAACTATTGGGGAGTATCAGGCAGGCCGATCAATAATACTAGCCGTATTGATACTTCTTGAAGTAGGTCTGATGCGCCTGATGGACATCACATTAGAGAAGGTCGGTTTCGGTCCATTATCGCTCAAAAAAGCTAGTTCGGGCGAACAATGCTTGCTAGTACTGATTTTGGGTATTGCGGGGCATATCAATGATAACTCACTCGTTCTTATTGACGAGCCAGAGATAAGCCTTCATCCGAGGTGGCAAGAAGAGTTCATGGAACTGCTCATTTCTTCCTTTGCCAGCTACCAAGACTGCCAGTTCATCATTGCCACTCACTCCCCTCAAATAATAGCAAGACTACGAGGGCGCGGCTGCTACATAGCCTCTCTGTCTCGCGGTGAGCTTTACGATGCAGAAGAGTTTCATGATAAATCAGCCGATTTTCAACTAGCAGAACTATTCGACGCCCCTGGAATTATGAATGAATACATTTCTCGCCTAGCTTTCAATCTCCTAGCAAAAGTAAAGCACAGCAAAGAAGTAACAGTCTCATCGCAGACGGATTTATCGCGACTTTTACAATTCAAAGACCAGCTTGAAGAGAGCGATCCAGTGAAGGAGCTGATTGCATCTGTAGCTATGCTGTGTGAGCACTATGCCTCTAATTAAATATCCAATAACGTTAAGTGCTACATCGTCAGTGATCGTTGAACAGAAAAAAATCTCTCCTGACTACTCGCACACAAGTTGGGGGGATGATGAACTCCTACCAGTGCGCCGAGAAATTCGAGAACATTATCGAAATGCTCAGCGGCTTATGTGCGCTTATTGTTTGGGGCCGATCTCATCACACTCAACATTTGGAGCGCAAATTGAACATATTGCTCCAAAATCACAATACCTTAATTTCATGTTTGAGCCTAAAAACATTTGCCTGGTATGCCCAGACTGTAATGAATATAAGTCCAGTCGTGAGGCTTTAGTAAAGCCCATATTAACTGCAAAAAGGGTCAACTACCCTAAAAATTCCGCATTATTCAGAATTGTTCATCCTCATTTTGACTCTTATGAAGAGCACATTGCTAAGTTTAATCGACTTTACGTGGAATGCTCAGATAAGGGAGGGTACACAATTTACATCTGTAATTTAAATCGTTTTTATAGAAAGTTTGGACGTTGCGAAGAACTTGTCGAGGATGTAAATTTGGCAGAGCAATCTGAACTGTTCTTTGAAAACGGTACTATTCCTGAAAGTCGTTGATCCTCCAAAACATTTCAGAATACTGATTACAGCCAATCTTCCATCTTAAGGCGTGCGCACATCTACAATATTGAACTGTTTTTTCTCTTGCCTGCATCCGCGCGAGATCAATCAGTAATTTTACATTCGGAAACGGAGTCTTCCAGGACTTAGTGAGAACAGACAATTTCGGATTGCAGTCGCTCGAACGAAATCTCACGGAGTATCGATTGTTAGAGAGGATCTAGAATGGCGAAGCAGCTCACGAGTGAGCCGCTCTATACCAAAAACTAGTTCTAAAGGTGGGCAACAAATGCGGAAAGCGATGGCGGAATAGTTGATAGTGAAGCTAACGAGCGAATTATTTCACCATTGGGATCAAATTTGACTCCCGCTTTTTTCGCAAAAAGCGTAGGAGCATTAGAGGTTCGGTCACATTTAAGTTGATGCAAAAACTTAATAAACAATTCAAATATAAACTTCCCTCGCCACTGCATATGAGGATCCAGTTTCGAAAAATCACCTTCAACCGAACTGGTGTCTCTCTCGAGATCTACAGGCCAACCAATTAATTGAAAGTAATCGGATTTTTTATCAGTGATATTTTCTAGAGTAAATAAAAAATATTCTGATATGCGATCTTCGATATTTGCCAACTTAACGTCATGAGTTCGCGCATAAAAAATTGCTTGGTTTACGGGGCGCATAATTTCAAAAAAAGCAGCCAAAAAATCATCAAACAAAATATTGATTTTTTTTACCGAATCTTCATCACCTTCACAGCATTTAAACTCTGAATTAAGCAGCGATGATAGAACTGCCGAGTCTGCTAAATGGTTTTCAATGGAGTAGCCCTCTGTCACATATATATCATCGCCAAAATCGTAGCCTTTTAACCCGTCAAAATCATGATCTACAAAAAATCGAACCTTGTCATCCTGGTAATGATTGTTTTGAAGGGATTGACGAAGCGCTAGTACTTGATCTTTGCCTTTAGCAACTATTGATGCAAATTCTATCGAGCGACCAACTCTGTTAAAAACAGTTTCATAATATGGGAGGTCGTCATAGCCTTCAAATACACATATCAGTTTTTCTGGGTTCTTTCCCCGAACTGTAGTGTACGAAATAAGCGCCACTTGAGGGTTGTTTCGAGAGGCACGCATCTTATCGATATTCATTTTTTATTCCTTTCGTACGATACGAAAAGAGGCTGTGCATATTCATCTAAATCATTTTCAAAAATAAATGGTGAATGCGTAATCGCTACAAGTTGCTCGCAGCTTGGTGACTCTAAAAGGTCAGGTAGAAAAAGTTTTTGCCAGGCCATAGATAGTGACAGTTCGGGCTCATCGATCAGCACGATAAATTTCTTATCTTTTTGAAGGTGTAACTTGGCAAATATAGATACGATTTGTTTCTCGCCAGATGATAACTGGGATAGCTCGATAGGGTCGGAGCTATAAGGGGTTCTGATATCGATATCTAATGACATTTTGTCAAACACAAACGTTTTTTCGGCTTGCGAGTTTGATTCAAACGCAGAAGCATTCCAGTATTTATTTATGACTTTTACAAAGCCTTCAATAGACTGCTCATCCTTTTGAGTTGATGTATAAATTTCGAGCATCTGAAACAAATATGAGCGAAGGTTGTCGTAGTGGTGCAAATTAATTTCACTGGAGTCGATAAGATCAAGGATCTTTGCACCCGCTTGCCCCTCCGCTTGACCAAGGCGGGCAAGAACCAACCTCAACTGGTTACCAAGTATTTTATTATCTGAAGGAATCGGCTCAGGCTGTTTTGTTTCAGGAGACAAAAGATCTTCAAGAGATCGAACACTTAAATGGGAATATGCAGTGAAGGTTTCAGATTGAATTGTAGATTTAATGTTCTCAAGTTGAGCTTCGACGTCGCTCATGCCAAACCACATTAGTGTCTCATCTGTGTCAGTTTGAGGTGCCTTCTCAAACAAATTGTGGTGCCTTGATTGTCTTTTTTCAAAATTGGTATTCTCTACTTCAATTCGTCGAAAGGTTGGAAGATACAATACTTCATTTGTGCCCATGCCATTGTTAATGTACTTTAAAAAACCACTATATACCTGCGTTCTTTCTAAGGACGGCATTGCTCGGCGAAATAGGCGTAAAGTTTCAGGTGGATCATATGGGCATTCGTTATAAACGATGTGATAAATATGGTGGGCCCTAACTTTTCGCGCATCAAAAGTAGGGCCAACTTCGGTGAAGAACTCATACAGCTGTGCCTCGGTTACGCCATACTCTGTTAGCTCGGAAAATGCTGAAGCACTTTGGGGCTTAGCATCTGATGGAAAGAGCTCACTTTTTGAAACCTCAAATTTTTCGAAGCCTTCGAACTGGATGGTTATTTTATCAAAATTAAGACTGTATAACTTTGCAACACGACGCGAAAGAATCATGTACAGGGTATTTAATAGCGTTGTTTTCCCTGTTCCATTTTCTGCGACCACAATTCGCACACACGTCGGCGTGTGAAGCGTTAATGTCTTAAATCCATTGAGTCCGGAAATTTGAAAAAGCTTTATAATAGGACTGGTGCTGGTTAGTTCTTCAAGCTTCGGCATAATGGCTCTCCATGCGCTCTTTATGGCCGTATAAGTAAGTTAGATATAGTCTCGACCATGAGGCAAAACGCTATCAGACGGAGATTAAGCTGTCGAGAAGCAGCATCTATCAGCCTTGAAAGGCCTGAAGGATTAAATCTTCAACCTGTTGAAAAGATTGGGAAATCGACAGCGTTAACGATCACTCTTGTTCGAATCATTGGCATTCAACCGATGGCAGTTAATGGCCGGTAACGGTCGCGTGTGAGCGTCCGCTTTTGGCCGAAAGCAGACGTCCGTGAGCGGCGCTAGTGGGCAGAAGCGGTCGTTAAGAAAAAATCGTGGAGGACCGCTAGGGGCAGCTCTTTTCTACCAGGTTGGGAGGGCTGAGCAATACTTCGCGAAAGGCTGCAGCGAGCTATAGGGAAGCAGTCGAGGGCGTTGGGCAAGGCACCTAGCGTTAGCCCAAGTTTGTAGACCGGCGAGAGATGATCATCTCTTCGAGGATCTCTCGAAGCAGGCGGTTAATTACCGCTTCTCCGTGGTACCTGGAGCGATCAATGTTGGCAATCGTGAATTGTCGCTGGTCGGGGCCGATCACTTCGATGGACAAGCTACGGTCGGCATTTATCGAGCAGGCGATAGTGCATTGGGGGAGGCGCCGAGACAACAGGTCGCTAATTTCACGTCTGCTCATTGTGTCCACAACGTTGACTCCTTTTGCTGACGGTAGGGATTTTAGAGGGAGAGCTCGCATGCGCGAAGAGCGTGATCAACAAAAAAAGGCCTCTGAGAGGCCTTTTATTCAAGCTGCGCTATTTGCGAACCCAGCTTTCCACTTCGTCGGAGCCGTGCTTGGTTTTCCACTCTTTGAGCGTCTTGTGGTTACCGCCTTTGGTTTCAACCACTTCACCGGTATGCGGATTCTTGTAGGCCTTCAGCTCGCGGGGCTTGCGTTTGCCAGCTGTTGTCACCGGTGCTGCAGCGCGTTTCGTGCTCTGCGGATCAAGCAGGTTGATGATGTGCTTGAGGCTGAAGCCGTACTGGTCCAGCAGTTCGCGCAGCTTGGTCTCGAACTCAATCTCTTTTTTCAGCGCGCCGTCGCTTTTTAGCGCTTCCAGCGCCTGCATTTGCTCGGCCAGATGTTTTTCCAGCTGACGGTATTCGGCAAGTTTGGACATGGTTTTTTCCTATGTTTGTTTGATGACAGTTTGAATGTTCGGGTGGCTCACAAGTTCAACACTATTCTGACAGCTTCAGAAACTCTCGGATGCTAATGATCTCGGCTTTGATCAATTTTACAGTGAGAATCTCGAGTTCCGTTTTTACGCGGGGTTTGTCCACGAATTCCATCATTTCTTTTAAGGACACTATTCGTGCTTTCAGTATTTCTTTCCAGTTGGGGGTGTTTCTAAGGTCAAATTGAATGATCATTTTGTAGCCTGTGTGGGTTAAACAGCCTACCTGCGCAGGCTGTTTCGGTGGTTCAGCGCGTTACAGCGAGAGAATGTCTCGCACGTTGTAATTGCCGGATCGATCCGACAACTCACGCCAGGTCCAGTTGTAGAAGTCTTCGCCTTTGGTTGGAATCACCAGCTTCATCAACGTGAGGTGTTCCCCACCGAGCATTCCTTCGGCCGCCCACAGCTTGGCGCCCTTATCTATAAGCGCTTGTGCTTGTTCGTTCCACTGTTCTTCCAGTACTGTTCGGGCCAGCGACATGGCTGTTCTCTGGATGGTTTGATATTCCCTTTGCGCTTCGGCAATGTGCTGGTCGACGATGGCCAGTTCCTGTTCCAACGCAGTGATGATCAGGTGTTGGCGCCGATTATGTTCGGTCGCCGTAGCGAGATTTTTCGCGGCTTTCTGCGCGTCGGCATTGGCGTTCTTTTCGCCCTCGGTGTCGCCCCAGGCGACGGCCTGCGCATAGGCGGTCGCGGCATCGGTTTCGGCTTGCCGGGCCTTGGCCATATCCTCTTCCGCCTGCTGCTGGATCTGTGCCAAGCGGGTGCTAAGACTTTGGCGTTTCTCGTTGAGCTCTTGTTCGTCGGCTTTCCAGTTATCCATCGAATCGGTGTAACCCGCCATTAGCGTTTCGTGATTGACCAACTGCTCACGCCGTTGAATCCGAGCCTCTGCATTACCCGCGCGTGTCTTGCAGGAGTCGTAAGGAATTTTGAGGGTGTTGTACTGTTTTCGAGTTTCGTACAACCGATCTGCGTCGAGTTCCTCTTCGTTTTCCAAGAGCGCTTCCAATGGTTCTATATGAGCGTAGTGCTCTGCTGCCTCCCTCAAGAGGCTATCGCGACGGATCTTCAGGTCTGCGATTTCGTCCAGCAATACCCGCTTCTTCTCGCATATGCTGCTCTCTTCGCCGGCGGCTGCTACGGGCAACGAGAGCCCTGTTTCATGGCCATCTGGATCGCTGGCCAGCAATTCGTGTTGTTCGGTGGAGGTTTGGAATTCGTTCATCTGTCTTGTTCCTTCAAAAAATTGAGTTTGGGTTGAATGAGCGGCTGGCGAGGCCGGGAGTCAGCCGGCGCTACCTCGATCAGCGGGGTTGCCCTCAGGCAGCCCGAGCCTCGCTGTCATCCGTTCCCGGAATCGCCTTCACGATGTAGCAGCGTTGCTGACCGAGACCGGGTAACCGCACCAGACTCGACGCTTTCCCGTCGCTGCTCGGTTCCAGCACGCCACGTTGCAACAGCTCCTTGTTCACGGCGTTGATGTTCATGCCGCGGAAGATCTCGGAGCGCCACGCCTCGGTCAGCACGTAGTAAGTGTTGGTGGTGTGCATGGTGTCGCCCATGCCGTGCTCCAGCGTCTTGCGAAAGCCGAGGCGGTCGATGGTGCGCGGGCCGTGTTCGTCGATCTTGGCTGCCGCCGATTCCCAGCGGGTGAAGCGACTTTCACCGAAGCGCTCTATGACCTGGCGCAGCCGCGCCAAGATCGCGTCGCCTTCGAAGTTACCGGCGCCGCCGCGTTCGTGGAGCCAGGCGTTCAAGCACACACGTGCGGCGGTGGTGGCCGTGCCGTCCGGCCAGCCGGTGATTCCCATCGCGGTGGCCAACTCGCCGGCGGCCGCTGCAAGGCCGAAGCGGGCCGCAGCACGGTGTGCCTGACCACTGGCAGAGGCGGGTAGCGCTTGGGCAATAAAGCCGTCCAATGTGCGGCGCAAGATTGCGGCCCAGCCGTGGCGCTTGCCGGGTTCGCACAGAGCTCTCAGAAAGGCGGTGAGCGGGGTGCCGTAGTAGTTCGCTACGCGAGCCTTGAGTGCGTCGGAAAGGGCGGCGGCATCCTCGAAACCGTTGAGCGCGTCGAACATGCCAAGGCCTTTGCTGGCATCGGCCGGGACGGCGAGCATCCTCACCTCCATACCGGCTTTCAGTTCCTTGTTGGCTTCGGCCATGTGCTGGGCCAAGGTCTTCTCGCCGGTGGAGAGAAACAGCAGGCGCCATTCCTGCACCTGCCGGCCTGCTTGGCCTCGATCATTGGCGCGGGCCTTACCGGTGCCGTTGCCGAGCATGTACACCGTCTCGCCGATGATGCGGGCATCACACATGCCGATTTCATCGAGCACCAGAAGCCCGTCGGAATGTGCGGCAGCTATCGACTCCAGCGCGTTGTCGGTCGAGCGCCAGGAGCGCACCAGACGGGGCCCACCGTAGATTGAGGCGGCAACCTGCAGGTGCGTGGTCTTGCCGCCCGAGCTGTCGCCGTACAGGTGAAAACCTCCCGATTCGTGGCCGAGCATGTGCAGCAGGGGACCGGCGAAGGCCACACTGACGACAAATGCCAAGCGATGGTTGCCGATGCACAGCGCGCCGATCTGTTGTTGCCACTGTTCCAACGTGCCCGCTTCGCTGATCGGCGGAAGTTGCGCGCCGGCCTCGTAGAAGTGCAGGTGTTCCGCGTGCATGCCGACCTGCTGCTCGGGCAAAAGAAAGGCGTTGTCATGCCAGCCCAAACGAGTGACCAGTCGCGCACGTTGAGCACTATCGAAGCCGCCCAGGTAACTCTGCAAATCGTTGCGAGCGTTGCGCCCCGAACGACTGCCGGCAAGACGCAACCCCATGTCCACCAAAGGGCCGAGTACATCCTTACCGAAGTCACCGGTCATCGTGCGCGCCGGGATGTTCCAGCGTTTCTTGGTGCCGTCGGGGTCGTCGAACTCGACCAGCAAACCCCAGTTGTGCCCCTTCTCGTCACGGGTACGCGCAAGGATTGCCAGCGGCGAACACACCGGGCGTGCTTCGCCGTCGTCGCCGGCATAAAACACACCCTCGGGCGTCAGGCGAAAGCCTCCCGGCATCAGGTCGTTTTTCGATTTTGCCGGTCGCTTGGCCGCTACTTTGGATTTCGCTTCCGGATCTGGTTCCGGCTTGGGTTCGACCTGGGCAACCGTCGGTTTTTCTTCGATCACACCGAACAGCTCGCCGCCGCTTTCCAGCGCGGTGAAGTGGCCGGCGGTCCAGCCTTTGGAGAGTGCATCGGCGGCATCGTCGCCGTCATCCCATTGACCACCCTTGGCAAACACGGCGCGGTCGTTTTTCAGCGTCGGCTTGCGTTTGAACACCTCCAGCGCGATGACCCGGACCGAAGCGGCGCCGATTTCGCGCAGCTTTTCGGCGACGGTGGCCATGCAGGCTTTACCGCTGTCATCGTTGTCCGGCCACAACAAAACGTCGCGTCCCTTGAGCGGCATTAGGTCAGATTTGTGCCAGGAGTTGGAGCCGTTCGGCCAGCAGGTGGCCACGTAGTCCGGCATTAACTCGGCGGCGGCATCTGCAGCTTTCTCGCCTTCGCACAGAATCACCGGTGCGTCAGCGCGCTGGGCCAGTTCATCAAGGCGCAGCAGCGGACGTGGATCCGGCAGACCTTGCCAGCGCCATTGCTTGGTTTGGCTATCGGCGCGCTGACACCACGTCAGCGGCGCAAAGACCTTCTTCGGCTTGCCGTCTTCATCCGGGCCAAGGTCGAAGCGATACAGCGCCATGAGCGGCTGACCCTGTACGTCGCGGTAGATCCACACCTTGGACGGCACACCGTGTTCACGGTGCTTGGCCGGGCACTTGTTCATGGCCTCGGTCGGGATCGGCTGGATGGCGTTCCATGTTGCTGCCTTGGGCTTGCTCGGAGCGGCCATAGTCTTGGCGGCACCGGGCGCAACGTTCAGCCAGTCCGCCAGCTTGTGGCACGCTTCGACGTCGGTACCGCCGTCCAGATAGCGCACCAGATCGATCAGGTCGCCGCCTTTGTCGCCGGTGGCAAAATCCGCCCAAGTGCCCTTGCTCAAACTGACCTTGAGCGAACCGGCGCGCTTGTCGCTGCGGGTCGGATTTGGAGCGGTGTATTCCTTGCCGCCATCCACGCGCTTGCCGTTGGGCAGCCAGTGCGACAAGACACGATCAATGTCTTTCAGCGCAGCTGCTTTCACGTCGGCAAAGCTCGGGCGTTTAGCGTTGTTCGGTCGTTGGCTCATGTGTCAGCCCTCGGCAGAAACAGCGCATCGTTTATGTCGTCGATCAGCGCTTTGGCCATCTCACCCAGGTACAGAGCAGGCCAACTGAAACGCTCGCCGTGGTCACTCATGGCCGCGTCGAAACTGAGCTGGTTCGCGTGATGCTGCAGCAACGACACCATCTCCAGCGCGTCTTCGATGGGTACACCGGCATTCACCCGAAACAGCTTCAGGTCGGTGGCGTTAACGCGGGAAAAGGTTGCGTGGCCCGGAGTGGTGGAAATGCTCATAGCGCACCGCCTTTTTGCACCGCAGGGGCCGAAGTGTTGTCACCGTGCATGGCCAGCGTCTTGATCAAGCCGAGGGTGCCGCGCACGTCCCAGAGGACGGCGGCAATGACGTGATTGGCAAGGCGCGAGGATTCGTTTTCGAAGTGATCCTCCAGCAGAGTCAGCACCGAGTCGGCACGGGCAATGGCGCAGGTGATAGCGTCGATTGGTACACCGGCTTCTGCGGTTGGATTCACGCAGAGCAGATCTTCGGGCAGGGCAAAACTCAGGGCGTTGTTCATTGGGCACCGCCTGCGGTTTCGAGCGCGCGGGCTTTGGCCATGTGAGCGTTGTAGCGGGAAAGGCGTGTAGCGAGGCTTGAGTTGGCGTGTAAAGCGGCGAGAGCCATTGCACGGTGTGCAGCGGCGCGAATTTTGGACGGATTGAGGGCAGGCATAGGTGACACTCCAAGTTTGAAGATGGAGCTGCCACTGATCGTCGCCAAACGATTTAGGGTGGCAGCTGTGCGCAGGTTGGCGAACCGGGAACTTGGAACCCGGCAGACCCGAAGGTCTCCCACGCACAGCTGCCATAACACGAAACGGCGGGCACAAAAAAAGCGCCTGCTGTCGGATGGGGCGCCTGTGCGCCAAGTAACTCGGGTCGCCAAACCCGGTCGCTGAATTTGCAGCGACGGCCAGAGAGTAACGTCCGTTTTTCGAAAGTGCAACTGCTCTGATGGCTTGCGGATTTTTCAGGTGCGGCATAAATTGTTCGGGCATGTAGGTTGACCTCAACGCCTCCGGATCGCCCCCGGAGGCGTTTTTGTTTCAGGCATGGGCTTCCCAGCGCAGGGAGAGAATGGGCAGGAATCCGCCGCTGAGCATGGAGCGGGCATCTTCGTAGGCGTCGACCTGCTGGCCCTCGTCGACGACCACGGCCCCGGTCTTTTCGCAGTGAAGGGAGAGGGCGCACCAGGTGCCGTCGGTCCAGCTGAGCACGCTGACAACGCGCCCTTGCTTGTCCTGCTGGCTGCGGTAGCGTTCAAGGCGCTGCATGACGCGAGTCGAGAAACCGATCCGACGCAACACGGAAAAGGGATGCATCAAAGCGTTGTTTGCAGTCTTGTGGCTCATGCTGCCACCTGATCGCGTGCCTCGATGCGGCTGCGCGCCCATGCTTGAACTTCGGAAAGGACCCAGGCGACAGGGGCGCCGCGTGCGTTGCTGTTGCTCAGCTTGACGGGCTGCGGAAAGCTGCAGTCGGTGCGCTGCATCAGTTTGTAGATGGTCGAACGCTTCATCCCCACAATGCCTTCCACCTCCCGCATGCGGATCAAAGTTGAAGTGGCATCAAAAAGTGAGGTGGCGTTGACGGGAGTCTTGCGGGGAAAATCGGTAACAGAGGTGTTCATAGGTATTGCTCTCGATTGATTTGGACAACGAGAGCAATGGTCTAGAAAATCGTCTGCGGGAAGCAGTTCACTTCCAATTGAAATTTCGGTGAACCTTTGTTCACAGCACAAAGTTGCGCTTGAGTATGGCCTCTACGCTTTTGCGGGTCAGCGCTTTTTCGGTTTCCAGCGTCAGCCACTCCGCGCGCTGCTTGGGCGGTTTGGAAACCTCCCGTTCCAGCCAAGCATGTACCGCCGTTGTCACGTTTCTTCGTGGCATTCCGCTCGTCACGTAGTGGCGACCTTGCCTAATGATTGCTGTATCTCGTGCGCTGATTTCTTCGTTACGCTCCATTCCGCTGATGATGCCGCCCTTAGTGCGTATAGCGTTCTTGATTGCTCTGTAAGCAGTAGGGGTCAGTTCGTCACTGATCAAGCAGGGTAGGGTTGTTATGGGCTCCAGAAACAGCACGTATTGTTCTAGTGCCTGAATGCGTTCAATGGGATCGACCTGTCCCTCTACGACGAGACAATAAATATCCCACGGACAATCCGTGGGAGGTTCAGCAACATGTGACCATGCCTCGTCTTCCGTAGAGCGCATCCAGTCAGCTAATGCGCTTAGCGCTTTTACTGCGCAGGCCATGACGTAGGCTGCATATGCATCGCGCTCCGAAGCTGAAGGGCAGCTGCTGTATTGGCGAACCCAATGTGCAAGACGATTTTTTTTGTCGGTTGAGGCGTACTGAAAAATGGCCTCTTCATGCATCGTTGTCTGTATGCACATGCTGCTCATATCGCTGCTGATGTCGCCGTTCTGGATGCGTACGCAGCATTGATTGATTAGCTCGCATAGATCAGTGATCTGTTCATTGCAGAGCTCATAGAGCGGTTGACCGGAGAGATATTGAAGCAGGCCGGTGGTTAGCGCCGTGTGCAAAATTGGATGAGTTTCAATCATGCCCATGGTTCTCTACGTGTAACGCTCTATCCCTCGCCCTGCGAGTTGGATGCGTTTCCAGCGATATTTGCGCTCTGGCCCAGCTTGGAGAAATTTGGCCCGCAGCATGCGAGGGGCTTATTCTGGTGTTACACGAACGGCGTGTGTTACATCGCATGTGCGGAAGATCGTGCAAGAGTGTATCGGGATTGAAAGTCAATGAATCCGGGCGTTTGGCCGGCATCGTTACACGAGTTACACCTGTAACACGGATTTTGAAGGTGGTATGGATAAGTGCATTCATACCACTTTTCCAAATTGTCCCTTGATTACCTTTTCGCTTGCTAACGCATCAAGGTGATCTGCATACCACTGCATCATCTTCACTCGATGCTCAAGGTATTGAGCCTTGTTGTAGACCCCCGATATTCCCTCTTCTTTGTGAGCAAGCTGCGCTTCGACGTGCTCTTTCGGCCAGCCGTGTTCCCTGAGCAGAGTGCTGGCGGTGTGACGAGTACCATGACCAACCAATCTCCCCTTGTAACCAACTGTCGCGAAGACCTTGTTGATGGTGTTTTCGCTAATCGTTGGGTTCTTAGCGCCCACCCCAGGGAACAGCCAGCGACTACGACCTGTGAGGCAATGAAGTTCTTTGAGAGCGGAAAGCGCTTGCTTAGGGAGTGGACACACAAAGTCTCGGCGCATCTTCATCTTGGCGGCAGGCGTCGTCCATATCGCTTTATCCAGGTCAAACTCTTTCCATTCAGCTAATCGGACCATGCCCGGTCTGGATGCGGTCCAGATGCAGAGCCATGCAGCAGTTCGGGCCGTCAGCCTGCTGGGAGTGTTTTTGAGTGCTTGGAGGAACTCTGCCAACTCTGGCTCCAGCAAATGAGGATGCTGCTGAGTCTTTGGGGCTTGAGCTGCAATATCTCGGAGGCGACTGCCAGGATCGTTTTCCGTGAGGCCTAAGCCGATGGCTCGTCCGAATATCTGATTGATCCACGTGCGGCACTTTTCCGCCACGTTGTGTGCGTCTCGGGCTTCAAGTGATGCTTGGAGCTCCGCACAGTCAGTACGAGTGATTTCATCCAAGGGTTTATCTCCCAGTGCCGGGAGTATGTCTTTGTCGAGATAAGTGCGGATTTTGTTAAGGGTGGAAGGAGCGAGTCCCTTTTCTTCCTTGGCCTTGAGCCAAGCTTCAGCAGCCGCTCGGAAGGTACGAGTCTTGGCAGCATCAATTGCCGCTTTGGCAGAGCGTTTTTGTTCGAGAGGATCGGCCCCGCTGCTCACGACCTTGCGCAGTTCAGCAGCTTTATCCCGTGCCAACGCACCGCTTACTTCTGGGTAACCCCCCAGCCCCATCCAAGCCCAATTGCCCGCCGGACGTTTGTAGCGGAGCTGCCAGGATTTACCACCATCAGGTTTTACCCTGAAGTAGAGGCCGTTTCCGTCCAGCTCTCGGTATTCCTTTAATTCCGACTCCAATCCCGCAAGTGTCGTATCAGCGAGAGGGCGGCGCTTGATATCTGCGCGCTTCATCCTTGTATCCCAAAGTTCGGTATTTTTCTCAGGATACAAGCAGGGATACAGGGATACAACGGATAAGGGGAGACAGGGATAAACAGGTAGGCACAAAAAAACCGGCCAAGTGGCCGGTTTCTCTGGGTCTGAGAGGCTGGTAGAGACTCTCAGAAACTGCTATGTGGTGCCCCGAGGGAGACTCGAACTCCCACTCCTTTCGAAAACGGATTTTGAATCCGCCGCGTCTACCAATTCCGCCATCAGGGCTCAATGGCGGCGAAGTATAGAGAGGTGCCTACCGTTGGTCAATCACGTTTCATGGTCAATTTTCGATATTTCCGCTAGACTTTCCGGCCCTGCTAGACGAACCCCATCATGCGCGTTGCTGACTTTACCTTCGAGCTTCCTGATTCGCTGATTGCCCGCCATCCTTTGGCCGAGCGTCGCGGTAGTCGCCTGTTGACCCTGGATGGGGTCAGCGGCGCCCTGGCACACCGTCAATTCACTGATCTGCTGGAGCATTTGCGCCCCGGCGATCTGATGGTGTTCAACAATACCCGGGTGATTCCGGCGCGCCTGTTCGGGCAGAAGGAGTCCGGCGGCAAGCTGGAAATCCTCATCGAACGCGTGCTCGATTCCCACCGCGTGCTGGCCCATGTGCGTTCCAGCAAGTCGCCGAAGCCGGGTTCGAAGATCCTGATCGACGGCGGCGGCGAAGCCGAGATGCTGGCGCGTCACGATGCGCTGTTCGAGCTGGGGTTTGCCGAAGAAGTGCTGCCGCTGCTTGATCGCGTCGGGCACATGCCGTTGCCTCCTTATATAGACCGCCCGGACGAAGGTTCGGATCGCGAGCGCTATCAGACCGTGTATGCCGAGAAACTCGGCGCGGTGGCGGCGCCGACCGCCGGGCTGCATTTCGATCAGACGCTGATGGAAGCGATCGCCGCCAAGGGTGTCGAGACTGCGTTCGTCACGCTGCACGTCGGCGCCGGCACGTTCCAGCCGGTGCGCGTCGAGAAGATCGAAGATCACCACATGCACACCGAGTGGCTGGAAGTCGGTCAGGACGTGGTCGATGCAGTCGCCGCTTGCCGTGAGCGCGGCGGTCGAGTCATCGCTGTCGGCACCACCAGCGTGCGTTCGCTGGAAAGCGCCGCCCGCGATGGCGTGCTCAAGCCGTTCAGCGGCGACACCGACATCTTTATCTTCCCGGGCCGGCCGTTCCACGTGGTCGATGCCTTGGTCACCAATTTCCATTTGCCCGAATCCACGCTGTTGATGCTGGTTTCGGCATTCGCCGGTTATCCGGAAACCATGGCTGCCTACAAAGCCGCGGTCGATAACGGATACCGCTTTTTCAGCTACGGTGATGCGATGTTCATCACCCGTAATCCCGCGCCGCGCGGCCCAGAGGAAACAGTATGAGTCGCACCTGTCGTATGTCGTTCGAGTTGCTTGCCACCGATGGCAAGGCTCGTCGTGGTCGTCTGACCTTCCCTCGTGGCACCGTCGAGACCCCGGCCTTCATGCCGGTGGGCACCTACGGCACGGTCAAGGGCATGTTGCCGCGTGACATCGTCGCCACGGGTGCGGAGATCATTCTGGGCAACACCTTCCACCTGTGGCTGCGCCCGGGTACCGAAGTGATCAAGGAACACGGCGACCTGCACGATTTCATGCAGTGGAAAGGTCCGATCCTGACCGACTCCGGCGGTTTCCAGGTGTTCAGCCTCGGCGCCATGCGCAAGATCAAGGAGGAGGGCGTGACCTTCGCCTCCCCGGTCGACGGCTCGAAAGTGTTTATGGGGCCGGAAGAGTCGATGCAGGTCCAGCGTGATCTGGGCTCGGACATCGTGATGATCTTCGACGAATGCACCCCCTACCCGGCTGACGAAGACGTGGCCCGTGTGTCCATGGAGCTGTCGCTGCGCTGGGCCCAGCGTTCGAAGAATGCCCATGGCGACAACACGGCGGCGCTGTTCGGCATCGTTCAGGGCGGCATGCACCAGGACTTGCGCATGCGCTCGCTGGAAGGCCTGGACAAGATCGGTTTCGACGGCCTGGCCATCGGTGGTCTGTCGGTGGGCGAGCCCAAGCATGAAATGATCAAGGTGCTGGACTACCTGCCGGGCATGATGCCGGCTGACAAACCTCGTTACCTTATGGGCGTTGGCAAACCGGAAGATCTGGTTGAGGGTGTGCGCCGCGGTGTGGACATGTTCGATTGCGTGATGCCAACCCGTAATGCCCGCAACGGGCATCTGTTCATTGATACAGGCGTGCTGAAGATCCGTAACGCGTTCCATCGCCATGATGATTCGCCGCTGGATCCGACCTGCGATTGCTATACCTGCCAGAACTTCTCCCGCGCTTATCTGCATCATCTGGACAAGTGCGGCGAAATGCTCGGCAGCATGCTCAATACCATCCACAATTTGCGCCATTATCAGGTGCTGATGGCTGGTTTGCGCGAGGCTATTCAACAGGGTACATTGGCCGCCTTTGTCGATGCCTTCTACGCCAAACGCGGGCTTCCCGTTCCGCCTTTGGACTGAGTTTTCTGACCCCAAGATTCAACATTTGCAACTGGAGTGCTAAATGAGCTTTTTTATCTCTAATGCCATGGCTGACGCGGCTGCACCGGCTGCAGCGCCTATGGGCGGCGGCTTCGAGTGGATTTTCCTGGTCGGCTTCCTGGTCATCTTCTACCTGATGATCTGGCGTCCACAGGCCAAGCGCGCCAAAGAGCAGAAGAACCTGCTGAGCAGCCTGCAGAAGGGCGACGAAGTGGTCACCACCGGCGGCATTGCCGGCAAGATCACCAAAGTGGCCGATGACTTCGTGGTTCTGGAAGTTTCCGACACCGTGGAAATGAAGTTCCAGAAGGGCGCCATCGCCGCCACGCTGCCAAAAGGCACGCTGAAAGCGATCTAAGGTTCCAACTTCTACTCAATCGACGGGGCGCGCAAGGCGCCCCGCGTTCATAACGGGCGGCGTGATGCTGAACAAATATCCTCTGTGGAAATACATTCTGATCCTGGCGGTGCTGGCGATCGGTCTGATTTATTCCGCTCCGAATCTATACCCCGATGACCCGGCCATTCAGATCAGCGGCGCCAGCACGGCCCTGCAGGTCAATCAGGCCGATCTGGATCGCGTGAGCACCGCGCTCAAGGAATCCGGGATCAACGTCAAGGCTTCGAGCCTGGCTGCGAACGGCAAGGGCGGTCTGATCCGTCTGACCAAGGCTGAAGACCAGTTGCCGGCCAAGGACGTTGTCCGCAAGGCATTGGGTGATGACTACGTCGTCGCGCTGAACCTGGCACAAACCACCCCGCAATGGCTGCGCAGCGTTGCCGCGCACCCGATGAAGCTGGGTCTGGACTTGTCCGGTGGTGTGCACTTCCTGCTGGAAGTGGACATGGACAAAGCCCTCGACGCCCGCCTGAAAGTCTACGAAGGCGACGTCAAGAGCCTGTTGCGCAAAGAGAAACTGCGTTATCGCAGCCTGCCGCAACTCAATGGCGCCATTCAGTTGGGCTTCAGCGATGCTGATTCCCGCGAACAGGCCCGTGCGCTGATCCGCAAGAATTTCAACGATTTCGACATTGTTCCGGCCGACCTCAACGGTCAACCGGTGCTGCGTCTGGCGATGACCCCGGCCAAGCTGGCGGAAATCCGTGAATACTCCATCAAGCAGAACTTGACCACGGTACGTAACCGCGTCAACGAGCTGGGTGTTGCCGAACCGATCGTCCAGCGTCAGGGCGCCAACCGTATCGTGGTTGAGCTGCCGGGCGTGCAGGACACTGCCGAAGCCAAGCGTATCCTCGGCAAGACGGCCAACCTGGAGTTCCGTCTGGCTGCAGAGCCGGGTGCTTCGAAAGCCACTTCCGAAACTTTCGAATTCCGCGAAGGCAATCGTCCTCCTGCCCAGATCGAGCGTGGCCTGATCATCACCGGTGACCAGGTGACTGACGCCAAGGCCGGTTTCGGCGAGCACGGCACCCCTGAAGTGAACATCCGTCTGGATGGTCACGGTGGCGAGCTGATGAGCCGCGCGACCCGCAGCAACGTCGGTCGCAGCATGGCGGTGATCTTCATCGAGCAGCGCCCGGTCACCACTTACACCAAGCAAGTGGTCGACGGCGTCGAGAAAGACGTCGCGGTGCAGACCTTCAAGGAAGAGAAGAAGATCATCAGCCTGGCGACCATTCAGTCGCCGCTGGGTGCGCAGTTCCGTATCACCGGCCTGAACGGCCAGGGCGAGTCGTCCGAACTGGCGCTGCTGCTGCGTGCCGGTGGTCTGGCTGCTCCGATGTACTTCGCTGAAGAACGCACCATCGGCCCGAGCCTGGGTGCAGACAACATCACCAAGGGTATCGATGCATCGCTGTGGGGCATGCTGTTCGTCTCGCTGTTCATCATCGCCATCTACCGTTTCTTCGGCCTGATCGCCACCGTTGCTCTGGCGGTGAACATGGTGCTGCTGCTGGCGCTGATGTCGCTGCTGGGTGCCACGCTGACTCTGCCGGGTATCGCCGGTATCGTGTTGACCATGGGTATGGCGGTCGACGCCAACGTACTGATCTTCTCGCGGATTCGTGAAGAGATCGCCGCCGGCATGACCGTGCAGCGTGCAATCAACGAAGGCTTCGGTCGGGCATTCACTGCGATTCTCGACGCCAACCTGACCACCTTGCTGGTCGGCGGCATCCTCTTCGCCATGGGCACCGGCCCGGTGAAGGGCTTTGCAGTAACCATGTCCCTCGGGGTTCTGACTTCGATGTTCACGGCCATCATGGTCACCCGCGCGATGGTCAACCTGATCTTCGGCGGTCGTGACTTCAAGAAGTTGTGGATTTAAGGGGCTGCCATGTTACGTACAATCAACTTCATGGGCGTCCGCAACTTTGCGTTCGGCGTCACTGTATTTCTGACCTTGCTGGCAATCTTCAGTGTGTTCCACAAGGGCATGAACTGGGGTCTGGACTTCACCGGCGGTACGCTCATCGAGCTGACCTACGAGCGTCCGGCCGATGTCACCAAGGTGCGCGAGCAACTGGTTTCTTCCGGTTATCACGAAGCCGTCGTGCAGAACTTCGGCGCGACCACCGATCTGCTGGTGCGCATGCCGGGTGAAGACCCGCAGCTGGGCCATCAGGTGGCGGAAGCGCTGCAGAAGGTCGGCGGCGACAACCCGGCGACCGTCAAGCGCGTCGAGTTCGTCGGCCCGCAGGTCGGTGAAGAGCTGCGTGACCAGGGCGGCATGGGCATGCTGCTGGCGCTCGGTGGCATCCTGATCTACCTGGCTTTCCGCTTTCAGTGGAAGTTTGCGGTCGGCGCCATCGTGTCGCTGATTCACGACGTGATCGTGACCGTGGGTATCCTGTCGTTCTTCCAGATCACCTTCGACCTGACGGTGCTGGCGGCGGTACTGGCGATCATCGGTTACTCGCTCAACGACACCATCGTCGTGTTCGACCGGGTGCGTGAGAACTTCCGTGTTCTGCGCAAGGCCACGCTGATCGAGAACATCAACATCTCGACCACCCAGACCCTGCTGCGGACCATCGCGACCTCGGTTTCGACCTTGCTGGCGATCGCGGCACTGCTGTTCTTCGGCGGTGATAACCTGTACGGCTTCTCCCTGGCGCTGCTGGTGGGTGTTCTGGCGGGTACCTACTCGTCGATCTACATCGCCAACGTGGTGCTGATCTGGCTGAACCTGTCGACGGAAGACCTGATTCCGCCGGTCAACACCGAGAAGGAAGTCGACGACCGTCCATAACGGCCATCGTTTTCCCGGTTGTCAGTCAAAAAAGACGCGAGTTGAACTCGCGTCTTTTTTTTTGCTCCAAGGCTGGGAGAAGCGCGGGCGCGTCCCGCATGTGATGGTCAGGAGGTTCATGTGAACAAGTCGTTGCTGGTTGGTGCGGTATTGGGTGCTGTCGGTGTGACTGCCGGGGGTGCTGTTGCCACCTACAGCCTGGTTAAAAGCGGCCCTGAGTATGCGCAAGTGCTGGCCGTAGAGCCGGTCAAAACACAGATCAAGACTCCACGTGAAGTGTGCAAGGATGTGACAGTGACCCGGCAGGCGCCGGTGAAAGATCAACACCAGATCGCCGGCACCGTGGTCGGTGCGCTGGCGGGTGGTCTGCTGGGTAACCAGATCGGCGGCGGCACCGGCAAGAAGATTGCCACGGTGGCCGGTGCGGTCGGTGGTGGTTACGCCGGCAACAAGGTTCAGGAGGGTATGCAGGAGCGTGATACCTACACCACGACTCAGACTCGCTGTAACACGGTGAATGACATCAGCGACAAGGTCGTGGGCTATGACGTCCGGTATTCGCTGGACGGCAAGGAAGGCAAGGTGCGGATGGATCGTGATCCGGGCAACCAGATTCCGGTCGACAAGGAAGGCAAGCTGATCCTGTCGCAGAACGAGCCGGGCCAGTGACTGGTTGATGGCTTATAAGAAAAGCACCCCTCGGGGTGCTTTTTCATGCCCATAAAAAAAACACCCCGAAGGGTGTTTTTTTGGTTTCGCGAAGCGCTTAGCGCTTAGCGCTTCAGCGAGGCCGGCAGGTGCGGCTGGATCGCCGTCAGAACTGCCTTGAAGCATTTGGTGTTGCCGGCAACGACGTGGCCTTTTTCAAGGAAGTCGTGACCGCCGGTGAAGTCGCTCACCAGGCCGCCTGCTTCCTGAATCAGCAGGGCGCCAGCAGCCATGTCCCACTCGGACAGACCCGACTCCCAGAACGCGTCGAAACGGCCGGCGGCCACGTAAGCCAGATCCAGGCTTGCCGAACCGGCGCGGCGGATGCCGGCAGTCTGGCCAACCAGGGCGCGGAACATGCCCAGGTAGTTGTCGAGGTTGTCCATCTGGTCGTCACGGAACGGGAAGCCGGTGCCGAGCAGAGCGCCGTCCAGGCTTGTGCGACCGCTGACACGCAGGCGGCGACCGTTCAGTTGAGCGCCGCGACCACGGCTGGCGGTGAATTCTTCCTGGCGAACCGGATCCAGAACAACGGCGTGTTCCAGGCGACCACGGTATTTACAGGCAATGCTGACAGCGAAGTGAGGAATGCCGCGCAGGAAGTTGGTGGTGCCGTCCAGCGGATCGATGATCCACAGGTATTCTTCGCCTTCGATGCCGGTGCCGGCGTGCAGGCCGGTCTCTTCACCCATGATCGAGTGATTCGGGTAAGCCTTGCGCAGGGCGTCGATGATTTTCTGTTCGGCGGCGCGATCGACCTCGGATACGTAATCCTTGGCGTCTTTTTCGTCGACCTTGATGGTATCCAGGCGCTCGATGGAGCGGAAGATCAGTTCACTGGCGCTGCGGGCGGCGCGCAGCGCGATATTCAGCATGGGCTGCATGGATGTGTCACCTAAGGTTGTTAAAGAAAGCCGCGCATTCTATCAGAACTTTTCTTCAGGTGAAGGTCGCTGTTCGCTTTCATAGCTTAACGGTAGGCTGTTCTGTAAGATTTGCACCCCTTTGCCGAGTCCGAGAGCGCCCGCCGTGCTGCAAAATATTCGTGTCGTCCTGGTCAACACCAGCCATCCGGGAAACATCGGCGGGACCGCGCGCGCCATGAAAAACATGGGCCTGTCGCGCTTGGTGCTGGTTGATCCGCGCGTCTTTCCGCATCACGAAGCCGACGCTCGTGCTTCCGGTGCCGGTGACATCCTTGAAAACGCGCAAGTCGTCGCCACCTTGGAAGACGCCTTGGTCGGTTGCAATCTGGTGCTTGGCACCAGTGCCCGTGACCGGCGTATTCCCTGGCCATTGCTGGACCCGCGCGAGTGCGGGACCAAAGTGGTCGAGGAGGCAGGGCAGGGCGCGGAAATCGCGCTGGTGTTCGGTCGTGAAGATTCCGGCCTGACCAATGACGAGCTGCAGCGATGTCACTATCACGTGCACATCCCCTCCGATCCTGAGTTCAGCTCGCTGAACCTCGGGGCGGCGGTGCAGGTGTTGAGCTATGAAGTGCGCATGGCGTGGCTGGCTGCACAAGGTCAGCCGACGAAGATCGAGAAGGAAGAAGTGGCCTCCGTGAAAAGCGCAGAGCTTGCGACCATGGATGAGCTGGAGCGGTTCTATGAGCACCTGGAGCAGACTCTGGTGGCCATCGAATTCCTCGATCCGGAAAAGCCGCGGCACTTGATGGCGCGCCTGCGCCGGTTGTACGGACGCAGCTCGGTCAGCCGGGCGGAAATGAATATTTTGCGTGGCATCCTCACGGAAACCCAGAAAGCGGCCCGTGGCGAGCTCCTTAAGCGGAAGGATTAATGATGTTCGAGCGTTTGCGTGAAGATATCCAGAGCGTATTCCACCGAGACCCGGCGGCGCGTAACGCTTTTGAAGTCCTGACCTGCTACCCCGGCATGCATGCAATCTGGATTCATCGACTGGCCGGCATGCTCTGGCGCAATGATCTGAAATGGCTGGCGCGGCTGGTGTCGAACTTTGGTCGCTGGCTGACCGGGATCGAGATCCATCCGGGTGCCAAGGTCGGTCGACGCTTCTTCATCGACCACGGCATGGGCATCGTGATCGGCGAAACCGCTGAAATCGGCGATGACGTGACGATCTATCAGGGCGTCACCCTGGGTGGTACCAGCTGGAACAAGGGCAAGCGTCACCCGACCCTCGGCGATGGCGTTGTGGTGGGGGCGGGCGCGAAGGTGCTCGGTCCTTTCACTGTGGGGGCCGGCGCCAAGGTCGGGTCCAACGCCGTGGTTACCAAGGAAGTGCCACCGGGCGCCACTGTGGTGGGGATTCCGGGCCGGATCATCGTCAAGTCCGATGACGAGGCTGACGCCAAGCGCAAGGCGATGGCCGAGAAGATCGGCTTCGATGCCTACGGCGTCAGTGAAGACATGCCCGATCCGGTGGCGCGCGCCATCGGCCAGTTGCTCGATCACCTGCAAGCGGTGGACGGACGTCTGGAGGGAATGTGCGGCGCGCTGAAGGATCTGGGCAGTAATTATTGTGCGAAAGATCTGCCCGAGCTGCGTGAAGAAGACTTCGCCTGCGTCAAGGGCAAGGACGAATCCAAGCTCCACTGACGCACTTGCAAGGCTGCTGCCGACCGGTGTGCCATTAGGCCGCAGACCCTGCTATCATTCGCGCGCTCTTTTGCGGGTAAACCCGACTAAAGCACTAGGTCTTATAGTTGACTTAAATGCTCGGGAATTGCATACTCCCGCCCATTCCGAACTCCGTGGTAATTGTCCATGCGACTGACTACAAAAGGCCGATACGCCGTGACCGCCATGCTTGACCTGGCGTTGCACGCGCAACACGGGCCGGTGTCCCTGGCCGATATCTCCGAGCGCCAAGGCATCTCCCTGTCCTATCTCGAACAGCTTTTCGCCAAGCTGCGCCGCAGCAACCTGGTTTCCAGTGTTCGCGGTCCGGGCGGTGGCTACCAGTTGTCCCGCGACATGCAGGGCATCCAGGTGGCTCAGGTGATCGATGCGGTGAACGAATCGGTCGATGCAACAAAATGCCAGGGCCAGGGCGACTGCCACTCCGGTGACACCTGCCTGACCCATCACCTGTGGTGCGACCTGAGCCTGCAGATTCACGAATTTCTCAGCGGTATCAGCTTGGCCGACCTCGTAACTCGCCGTGAGGTGCAGGAAGTGGCCCAGCGTCAGGATCAGCGTCGTTGCAATGGCAAGGCGCCGCGCCTGGACAAGATTGAAGCGTCCGCCGTCGAATGACAGCCAGAGAGCTAGCGGCACGCCAGCCAGCCTGATTTAGGAGATAGTCCATGAAATTGCCGATTTACCTTGATTACTCTGCGACCACCCCGGTCGATCCGCGCGTTGCGCAAAAAATGAGTGAATGCCTGCTGGTCGACGGAAACTTCGGTAACCCGGCGTCCCGTTCCCACGTGTTCGGCTGGAAAGCCGAAGAGTCCGTCGAAAACGCCCGTCGTCAGGTGGCCGATCTGGTCAACGCCGACCCGCGTGAAATCGTCTGGACCTCCGGTGCCACCGAGTCCGACAACCTGGCAATCAAGGGTGCGGCACATTTCTACGCCTCCAAGGGCAAGCACCTGATCACCTCCAAGATCGAACACAAGGCTGTCCTCGACACCATGCGCCAACTGGAGCGTGAAGGTTTCGAAGTCACCTACCTCGATCCGACCGAAGATGGCCTGATCACCCCGGCCATGATCGAAGCCGCGCTGCGCGAAGACACCATCCTGGTATCCGTAATGCACGTGAACAACGAAATCGGCACCGTCAACGACATCGCCGCCATCGGCGAGCTGCTTCGTTCCAAAGGCATCCTGTTCCACGTCGACGCCGCTCAGTCCACCGGCAAGGTCGAAATCGACCTGCAGAAACTGAAAGTCGACATGATGTCGTTCTCCGCCCACAAGACCTACGGCCCTAAAGGCATCGGCGCGCTGTACGTCAGCCGCAAGCCGCGTGTGCGCATCGAAGCGACCATGCACGGCGGCGGTCACGAGCGCGGCATGCGTTCCGGCACCCTGGCGACTCACCAGATCGTCGGCATGGGCGAAGCGTTCCGTGTGGCCAAGGAAGACATGGCTGCCGAAAACGTCCGCATCAAGGCGTTGAGCGACCGTTTCTACAAGCAGGTCGAGCACCTGGAAGAGCTGTACGTCAACGGCAGCCTGACCGCCCGCGTTCCGCACAACCTGAACCTGAGCTTCAACTACGTTGAAGGCGAGTCGCTGATCATGGCGCTCAAGGATCTGGCGGTTTCGTCCGGTTCGGCCTGCACCTCGGCGTCGCTTGAGCCTTCGTACGTACTGCGCGCCCTAGGCCGCAACGACGAACTGGCACACAGCTCGATCCGTTTCACCTTCGGCCGTTTCACCACCGAAGAAGAAATCGACTACGCCGCGCAGAAAGTCTGCGAGGCCGTTACCAAGCTGCGCGCTCTGTCGCCGCTGTGGGACATGTACAAAGACGGCGTCGATATCTCGAAGATCGAGTGGGCGGCACACTAAATATAGAAGCCGCCGGATACAGATCCTGTAGCGACGCGGCGGTTTACGCAGCGCAGTTGCAGGGTCTCAAGAGCGGCCCTGATGAGTGAGGATTGAGAATCATGGCTTACAGCGAAAAGGTCATCGACCACTACGAAAACCCGCGCAACGTCGGCAAGATGAACGCGGAAGATCCTGATGTCGGCACCGGCATGGTCGGCGCTCCGGCGTGCGGCGACGTGATGCGTCTGCAAATCAAGGTCAACGATCAGGGCGTTATCGAAGACGCCAAGTTCAAGACCTACGGCTGCGGTTCGGCTATCGCCTCCAGCTCCCTCGCTACCGAGTGGATGAAGGGCAAGACCCTGGACGAAGCTGAAACCATCAAGAACACTCAGCTGGCCGAAGAACTGGCCCTGCCGCCAGTGAAAATCCACTGCTCGGTTCTCGCTGAAGACGCCATCAAGGCCGCCGTTCGCGATTACAAGCAGAAGAAAGGCTTGATCTAAGCATTGGGCGACGAGTAAGGAGTCAATGATGGCTATCAGCATGACAGAAGCGGCTGCTCGACACGTGCGACGCTCCCTCGACGGGCGCGGCAAGGGTGAAGGGATTCGTCTGGGTGTTCGCACCACGGGCTGTTCCGGCCTTGCCTACGTGCTGGAGTTTGTCGACGAGGTGGTTGCAGAAGATCAGGTGTTCGAGAGTCACGGCGAAAAAGTGATCATCGACCCGAAGAGCCTGGCCTACCTCGACGGCACCGAGCTCGACTTCGTCAAGGAAGGGTTGAACGAAGGCTTCAAGTTCAACAACCCCAACGTACGCGGTGAATGTGGCTGCGGCGAAAGCTTCAACATCTGAGGCTTGTCGTGGGTATTCCTTGTCATTTCGCTTTATTCGAGCTGCAACCGGGCTTTCGTCTGGATCTCGAGCAGTTGGCCACGCGCTATCGCGAGTTGGCGCGCGGCGTTCATCCTGACCGCTTTGCCGATGCTTCCGAGCGCGAGCAGCGGTCGGCGCTCGAGCAGTCTGCGCGGCTCAACGATGCCTACCAGACACTCAAGAGTCCGGCCCAGCGTGCACGTTACCTGCTGACCATCAGCGGGCATGAAGTGCCGATGGAAGTCACCGTCCACGATCCCGAGTTTCTTCTGCAGCAGATGCAATGGCGCGAAGAGCTCGAAGATCTGCAGGACAGTGCCGATCTGGACGGTTTCGCGGCGTTCAAGCGTCGCCTGAAAACCGCCCAGGAAGAGCTCAACGAAAGCTTCGCAGCCTGTTGGGATGATGCAGCGCAACGCGAGCAGGCCGAACGCCTGATGCGGCGCATGCAGTTCCTCGACAAGCTCACCTACGAAGTGCGCCAGTTAGAAGAGCGCCTCGACGATTAACCCAGTGCCGCTCCGGTCGCACGCCTGATATACAGATAAGTCCTGATCACGATGGCCCTACTGCAGATCGCCGAACCCGGCCAAAGTCCTCAACCGCACCAGCGTCGTCTGGCTGTGGGGATCGACTTGGGTACTACCAATTCGCTGGTCGCTGCGTTGCGCAGTGGTCTTTCCGAACCGCTGGCCGATGCCGAAGGGCGGGTCATCCTGCCTTCCGCCGTGCGTTACCACGCCGATCGCGTCGAAGTCGGCGAGTCAGCCAAACTGGCTGCGTCCTCTGATCCCCTGAACACCGTGCTGTCGGTCAAGCGCCTGATGGGGCGTGGTCTGTCCGACGTCAAGCAATTGGGCGATCAACTGCCGTACCGCTTTGTCGGTGGCGAATCGCACATGCCCTTCATCGATACAGTGCAGGGGCCGAAAAGCCCGGTCGAAGTCTCCGCCGATATCCTGAAAGTATTGCGTCAGCGCGCTGAAGCCACCCTTGGCGGTGAGCTGGTGGGCGCGGTGATCACCGTTCCGGCGTATTTCGACGATGCTCAGCGCCAGGCTACCAAGGACGCGGCGAAACTCGCCGGTCTGAACGTGTTGCGTCTGCTCAACGAGCCGACCGCTGCGGCGGTGGCATACGGTCTGGATCAACATGCCGAAGGCCTGGTCGCGATTTATGACCTGGGCGGCGGCACATTCGATATTTCGATTCTGCGCCTGACTGGCGGTGTCTTCGAAGTGCTGGCCACTGGCGGCGACAGTGCGCTGGGTGGCGATGATTTCGATCATGCGATTGCCGGCTGGATCATCGAGAGCGCCGGTTTGTCCGCCGACCTCGATCCGGGCGCACAACGCAGCCTGCTTCAAACCGCCTGCGCCGCCAAAGAAGCCCTGACGGACTCTGACAGTGTTGAAGTTGCCTACGGTGACTGGAAAGCGCAACTGACCCGCGAAGCCTTCGATGCGCTGATTGAGCCAATGGTCGCCCGCAGCCTGAAAGCCTGCCGCCGCGCCGTCCGCGATTCCGGCGTCGAGCTGGAAGACGTACACGCCGTGGTCATGGTTGGCGGTTCGACTCGCGTTCCGCGTGTTCGCGAAGCCGTCGCCGAGGCCTTCGGTCGTCAGCCGCTGACCGAAATCGACCCGGATCAAGTGGTGGCCATCGGTGCCGCGATCCAGGCCGATACGCTGGCTGGCAACAAGCGCGATGGCGGCGAACTGTTGCTGCTCGACGTGATTCCGCTGTCCCTGGGGCTGGAAACCATGGGCGGCCTGATGGAGAAGGTGATTCCGCGTAACACCACCATCCCCGTCGCTCGCGCCCAGGACTTCACTACTTATAAAGATGGCCAGTCGGCCATGGCGATCCACGTATTGCAGGGCGAGCGTGAGCTGATCAGCGATTGCCGCTCGCTGGCTCGCTTCGAATTGCGCGGCATCCCGGCGATGGTGGCCGGTGCGGCGAAAATTCGTGTGACCTTCCAGGTCGATGCCGACGGCCTGCTCAGCGTCTCTGCCCGTGAACTGGGTTCGGGCGTTGAAGCCAGCATTCAGGTCAAGCCGTCCTATGGCCTGACTGATGGCGAAATCGCCAAGATGCTGAAAGATTCGTTCCAGCACGCCAATGACGACAAGGTCGCCCGCGTTCTTCGCGAGCAGCAAGTCGATGCCCAGCGCCTGATCGAAGCGGTGCAGGGCGCTCTTGAGGCGGATGGCGAGCGTTTGCTCGACGCCGAAGAGCGCATGGTCATCGATCTGCAGGTGCAGGAACTGACCGAACTGATGAAAGGCACCGATGGCTACGCCATCGAGCAGCAGACCAAGCGTCTGTCGCAAGTGACCGATGCTTTTGCAGCCCGTCGTATGGATCAGACGGTGAAAGCCGCTCTGTCGGGGCGCAATCTGAATGAAATCGAGGATATCTGATGCCGCAGGTCATTTTTCTGCCCCACGAGAAGTTCTGCCCTGAAGGCATGGTCGTTGACGCTGCGCCTGGCACGTCGATCCTCGAACTGGCTCACGAACACCACATCGAGATGGAAAGCGCCTGCGGCGGCGTCTGCGCCTGCACCACTTGTCACTGCATCATCCGCGAGGGTTTTGACTCGCTGGAAGAAGCTGACGAGTTGGAGGAAGATTTCCTTGATCGTGCCTGGGGTCTGGAAGCCCAGTCGCGCCTGGCTTGTCAGGCGATCGTCGGTGAAGAAGACATCACCGTAGAAATTCCGAAATATTCGCTTAACCATGCGGCCGAAGCGCCGCACTGACTGGTAAGACTGTCATGAGCTACGGTTGGAATGATGTTCAACGTATTGCAGAAGAGCTGGCGGAAGCCAAGCCGGGTGTAGATCCGTTTTCTGTCAATTTCGTCGACCTGCAGCGATGGATCATGGAGCTGCCTGACTTCGACAACAACTCTGGCCGTGTCGGCGAGAAGGTGTTGGAAGCGGTTCAGCAGCTCTGGAATGATGAAATAGACTGATCGTCCTCGCAGGTTAGGCAATACCCAAGAACCCGCGTATAATTCGCGGGTTTAATTTTTCGCAAATTACCGTTTCTGGAGTTACACCATGGCTGTTCAACGTACTTTCTCCATCATCAAGCCTGACGCCGTTGCTAAAAACGTGATCGGCAAGATCACCACTCGCTTCGAAGACGCTGGCCTGCGCGTTGTAGCTTCGAAACTGAAGCAACTGTCCAAAGCCGAAGCCGAAGGCTTCTACGCTGAGCACAGCGCTCGTGGTTTCTTCGGCGACCTGGTTGCCTTCATGACTTCGGGTCCTGTTGTTGTTCAGGTTCTGGAAGGCGAAAACGCCATCGCTCGCAACCGTGAGCTGATGGGCGCTACCAACCCTAAAGAAGCTGCTCCAGGCACCATCCGTGCTGACTTCGCTGAATCGATCGACGCCAACGCCGTTCACGGTTCGGACTCCGAAGCCGCTGCTGCTCGCGAAATCGCTTACTTCTTCGCAGCTACTGAAGTAACCACTCGCTAAGCATTGGCTTAAGAGTGAAGGTGAATCCATGACGACATCGACTGTTAAAACCAACCTGCTGGGTCTGACCCAGCCGGAAATGGAAAAATTCTTCGACTCAATCGGGGAGAAGCGATTCCGTGCCGGTCAGGTAATGAAATGGATTCACCACTTTGGCGTCGATGATTTCGACGCCATGACGAACGTCAGCAAGGCCTTGCGCGAAAAGCTCAAGGCTGTTGCTGAGGTCCGTGGTCCCGAAGTGGTCAGCGAGGACATTTCCAGCGACGGCACCCGCAAGTGGGTGGTGCGCGTGGCGTCCGGCAGCTGCGTCGAGACCGTTTACATTCCCCAGGGCAAACGCGGCACTCTGTGCGTTTCGTCCCAGGCAGGCTGTGCCCTGGATTGCAGTTTCTGCTCCACCGGCAAGCAAGGCTTCAACAGCAACCTCACCGCCGCCGAAGTCATCGGTCAGGTGTGGATTGCCAACAAATCCTTCGGCAGTGTTCCGGCTACCATCGACCGCGCCATCACCAACGTGGTGATGATGGGCATGGGCGAACCGCTGCTGAACTTCGACAACGTCGTGGCCGCCATGCATCTGATGATGGATGACCTGGGCTACGGGATCTCCAAGCGCCGCGTGACCCTGTCCACGTCGGGTGTGGTGCCGATGATCGATGAGCTGGCCAAGCACATCGACGTATCCCTGGCGTTGTCCCTGCACGCACCGAATGACGCATTGCGTAACCAATTGGTGCCGATCAACAAGAAATATCCGCTTAAGATGCTGCTCGAGTCGTGCCAGCGCTACATGTCTGAACTGGGCGAGAAGCGCGTGCTGACCATCGAGTACACCTTGCTCAAGGACGTCAACGACAAGCTTGAGCACGCCGTGGAAATGATCGAGCTGCTGAAGAACATTCCGTGCAAGATCAACCTGATTCCGTTCAACCCGTTCCCGCATTCCGGGTACGAGCGGCCGAGCAACAACGCCATCCGCCGGTTCCAGGATCAGCTTCACCAGGCCGGTTTCAACGTCACCGTGCGCACCACCCGTGGTGAAGACATCGACGCGGCTTGTGGTCAATTGGTAGGGCAGGTGCTGGATCGCACCCGTCGCAGCGAACGTTACATCGCCGTGCGCGAATTGAGCGCCGACAGCGATCTGGCGCAGAACGCCGCGAACACTAACTAAGAGAGGATCTCTATGTCCCTGCGCTTTGCGCTGCTGTTGCTGTTGGCCAGCCTGTGTGCTGGTTGTGTCCTGTCGGGCGATTACAACCCGATGAAGACCAGCAAGGGCCGTGACGAAGCGCGGGCTGCCTACGTGCAGCTGGGGCTGGGATACTTGCAGCAGGGCATGACCGAGCGGGCCAAGGTTCCATTGAAGAAGGCCCTGGAGCTGGACGGTTCGGATCCCGACGCCAATGCCGCGCTGGGGCTGGTGTTCCAGGCTGAAATGGAACCTGCGCTTGCTGACGAACACTTCCGCAAAGCCTTGTCCTCCCGTCCCGCCGATGCGCGCATCCTCAACAACTACGGCAGTTTTCTCTACGAAGAACAGCGATACAAGGAAGCCTACGAGCGTTTTGAACAGGCGGCCGCCGATACCCTGTATCCTGAGCGTTCGCGGGTGTTCGAGAACCTCGGCATGACGGCGGCGAAGCTTGGGGAGCGTGATCTGGCGCAGCAGCAGCTGGAAAAAGCGCTGCGTTTGAACCGTCAGCAGCCACGGGCATTGCTGGAAATGGCTGAGTTGTCATTCGAAGACAGGCATTATGTGCCCGCGCGTGACTATTACGACCGTTTCAGCCAGCTCTCCGAGCAAAATGCACGTAGTCTGTTGCTCGCCGTTCGGTTGGCAAAAGTATTTGAAGATCGCGACAAGGCCGCCAGTGCGGGCCTGCAATTAAAACGACTCTATCCCGGTACGCCGGAATATCAGCAATACCTGTCGGAGCAATGATGAAAGCGGCGCATCCCGAAGTTGTAGCAGCGAATCGCGTTAACCCCGGTGAGACCCTGCGCCAGGCCCGCGAAAGCAATGGCTGGTCGCTGGCCGAAGTGGCCCTCAAGCTCAACCTCACCGTGACTTCCCTGAGCAATCTTGAAGCCGGCGCATTCGACAAGTTGCCCGGGCATACCTTCGCTCGCGGTTACATTCGCGCCTACGCCAAATTGCTCGGCATGGATCAGACCGTTCTGGTCCAGCAATTCGATCAGTCTACCGGCACCGATTCCCAGGGCAGCAACGTCCACGCTCTGGGCCGTATCGAAGAGCCGGTACGGGTTTCCCACACCATTTTGCGTATCGTCAGCCTGTTGCTGCTGATTGCGGTCATCGGCGGTGGATTCGTCTGGTGGCAGGATCAGACTTCGCAGCGCACCAAGGACCTGATTGGCCTGGCCCCGGAGCACGTCGAAGTCGAAGGCGCCGACGGCACCACCCAGATTCATCCGCTCGACGAGCCGGAAGACCAGGCCGTCGCGGAAGGCGAAGCCGAGGGCTCGACCGCTCTGGCACTGCCTCAATCGGAAACCACGGCTGAATCGACTGGCGCCGAGACCGAAGCTGCAGCTCCAGCCACCGCACCGGTTGCTCCGGCACCTGCTGCGCCAGCCGCTACTCCGGCTGCACCGGCTCATACGCCGGCGCCTGTGGTTGCTGCTCCAGCGAATCCGGCGCCAGCCGCTCCGGCCACGCCTGCACCGACCGTCACTGCCCCGGCAGCCCCGGCCGTCGCTGCACCCGCGCCGACAGCGCCCGTTGCTCCGGCCGCAGGTCAAGGCCAGGTTCAAGTGCAGTTCATCGCCGATTGCTGGACTCAAGTGACCGATGGCAGCGGCAAAGTGCTGTACAGCGGCCTCAAGCGTAAGGGCGACAGCCTGTCTGTCGTTGGCAAGCCTCCGTTTGCCGTGCGTCTGGGCGTTGCCCGTGGCGCGCAGGTCAGCTACAACGGCCAGCCGGTCGATGTCGCTCCGTTCACCAGTGGCGAGACCGCTCGCCTGAAGTTGGGTCAATAAGTCATGCACGGCGAATCTCCAATCAAACGTCGCGAATCGCGCAAGATCTGGGTCGGTAACGTGCCTGTGGGCGGCGATGCCCCTATCGCTGTGCAGAGCATGACCAACAGCGACACCAATGACGTCGCTGCCACCGTCGCACAGATCAACCGTCTGGAAGCCGCCGGCGTCGACATCGTCCGCGTGTCGGTACCGGACATGGACGCCGCCGAGGCGTTCGGCAAGATCAAGCAACTGGTCAAGGTGCCGTTGGTTGCCGACATCCATTTCGACTACAAGATCGCTTTGCGCGTGGCCGAACTGGGTGTGGACTGCCTGCGCATCAACCCGGGCAACATCGGTCGCGAAGACCGCGTGCGTGCGGTGGTCGATGCCGCCCGTGACCGCGGGATCCCGATCCGCATCGGCGTCAACGCCGGTTCCCTGGAAAAAGACCTGCAAAAGAAATACGGCGAGCCGACCCCGGCCGCGCTGGTCGAGTCCGCCCTGCGTCACGTCGAACACCTCGAACGCCTGAATTTCCAGGACTTCAAGGTCAGCGTGAAGGCTTCCGACGTGTTCATGGCCGTTGAAGCCTACCGTCTGCTGGCCAAGGAAATCGTCCAGCCGCTGCACCTGGGCATCACCGAAGCCGGCGGATTGCGCTCCGGTACAGTGAAATCCGCCGTGGGCCTAGGTATGCTGCTCGCCGAGGGGATTGGCGATACTATCCGCATCTCGCTGGCGGCCGACCCGGTCGAGGAAGTGAAGGTCGGTTACGACATTCTCAAGTCTTTGCATCTGCGTTCCCGTGGCATCAACTTCATCGCCTGCCCGAGTTGCTCGCGGCAGAACTTCGATGTGGTCAAGACCATGAACGAGCTGGAAGGGCGCCTTGAAGACCTGCTGGTGCCGCTGGATGTCGCGGTGATCGGTTGCGTGGTCAACGGCCCCGGCGAAGCCAAGGAAGCCCATATCGGCTTGACCGGCGGCACGCCAAACCTGATTTACATCGACGGCAAGCCGTCGCAGAAACTGACGAATGACAATCTGGTGGACGAGCTGGAAAAGCTGATCCGCGAGAAAGCGGCCGAGAAGGTCGAAGCTGACGCAGCGGTTATCGCGCGCGGCTGATCGAACGAATTAAGGAAATTCTGTGAGCAAGTCTCTGCAAGCCATTCGTGGCATGAACGACATCCTGCCGGAACAGACGCCGGTATGGCGTTATTTCGAAGGCACCGTTTCGCGTCTGCTGGATAACTACGGTTACAAGCAGATCCGCATGCCGATCGTCGAGTTCACCGAGCTGTTCAAGCGCTCGATCGGTGAAGTGACCGACATCGTCGAAAAAGAGATGTACACCTTCGAAGACCGCAACGGCGACTCCCTGACCCTGCGTCCGGAAGGCACGGCTGCGTGCGTGCGTGCGGTGCTCGAGCACGGCATCACCGGCGGTGGCCAGGTGCAGAAGCTCTGGTACATCGGCCCGATGTTCCGTCACGAGCGTCCACAGAAAGGCCGTTATCGCCAGTTCCACCAGATCGGTCTGGAGGTGTTCAACCTCGACGGTCCGGACATCGACGCCGAACTGATCATCATGACCTGGCGCCTGTGGGGCGAGCTGGGCATTCGCGATGCGGTCAAGCTCGAACTCAACAGCCTCGGCACCAGCGAGTCCCGCGGCCGTTATCGTGAAGCGCTGGTCGAGTACCTCTCGGCGCACCACGACAAACTGGACGAAGACAGCCAGCGTCGCCTGAAAACCAACCCGCTGCGCGTGCTCGACACCAAAAATGCCGACACCCAGGCCGTGCTGGTCGATGCGCCGAAAATGGCGGATTACCTGGATGACGAATCCCGTGCCCACTTCGAAGGGCTGAAGGCCCGTCTGGATGCCGTCGGCATTCCTTACGTGCTCAACCCGAAGCTGGTGCGTGGTCTGGATTACTACAGCAAAACCGTATTCGAATGGGTCACCGACAAGCTCGGCGCCCAGGGCACTGTCTGCGCGGGTGGGCGCTATGACGGTCTGGTCGAGCAGATGGGCGGCAAGCCGACCCCGGGCGTCGGTTTCGCCATGGGTATCGAGCGTCTGGTGCTGCTGCTGGAAACCCTGCAGCAGATCCCGGAAGAAATCTCCCGTCAGGTCGACGTCTATCTCTGCGCCTTCGGCGAAGAAGCAGAGCTGGCCGGTCTGGCCCTGGCCGAGCGTGTACGCGACCAACTGCCCAACCTGCGCCTGCAAGTCAATGCCGGCGCTGGCAGCTTCAAGAGCCAGTTCAAGAAAGCCGACAAGAGCGGTGCGCTGTACGCACTGATCCTCGGTGACGACGAAATGGCCCAGCAAGTGGTAGGTTTCAAACCCCTGCGTGGCCAGGGCGAACAACAAAGCATTGCCTGGGATGCGCTCGCTGCACACCTGGCCACCTGCGTCGTGCAGGGTTGAAGCTGTCCAAACAGCCGATTTAGCGATTAAGGAGTATTGGGGTGTCGAGTACCGAAGACGAACAGTTGGCGGATTTGAAGGACTGGTGGACACGCAACGGCAAACCTCTGGTCACCGGCGGCCTGTTGGCGCTGGTCATCGTGTTCGGCTGGCAGGCTTATCACAAGTATCAGAGCAACCAGTCGCAAGGCGCCTCGGTGCTCTATCAGCAATTGCTGGAAACCACGCTGACCCCGGACGGCAAGCCTGATGCCGCGCGCGTCGCGGATCTGGCCGGCAAGCTCAACAGCGAATTCGGCGGTTCTGCCTACGCGCAGTACGGCAGCCTGTTCGTGGCCAAGGTCGCGGTCGACAGCGGCAAGCTGGACGACGCGGCGACCGAACTCAAGGCCATCGTTGCCAAACCGGCCAACCCGGCGCTGGGCGAAATCGCCCGTCAGCGTCTGGCGCAGGTACTGGGCGCACAGAACAAGGCCGACGAAGCCCTGAAACTGCTCGAAGGCGATGCCGACAAGTCGTTCCTGGCCACTCGCGAAGAACTCAAGGGCGACCTGCTGGTACAGCTGGGCCGTACCGACGAAGCGAACGCGGCGTATCAAAAAGCCAAGGCGGCACTGTCGGATGAAGCGGCGGTCGGTGGCCTTCAAATCAAGCTGGACGACCTGGCCAAAGGGGATGCGTGACGTGATCCGTTGGAAGCATGCAGCATTGCTGGCTCTGGCCATTCTGGCCGCGGGTTGCAGCAGCAACAGCAAAAAAGAACTGCCACCGGCCGAGCTGACCGACTTCAAAGAAGAAGTGGTCCTGCACAAGCAGTGGAGCCGCTCGATCGGTGACGGTCAGGGCGAAACGTACAACATGCTGGTACCGGCGATCGACGGTGACACCATCTACGCAGCCGACGTGACCGGTATCGTGATGGGCCTGGATCGCGGCAACGGCGACGTGAAATGGAAGAAAGACCTTGAACTGCCTGTGTCCGGCGCCGTTGGCGTGGGTTACGGTCTGGTCATGGTCGGCACCCTGCGCGGTGAAGTCGTTGCCCTCGACGCCATCAACGGTGAAGAGAAGTGGCGCTCGCGCGTCAACAGCGAAGTCCTCGCGCCACCGGCCAACAACGGTGACGTGGTGGTGGTACAGACCCAGGACGATCGTCTGATCGGTCTGGACGCGTCCACCGGCAATCAGCGTTGGGTGTATGACAGCACTCCGGCCGTACTGACCCTGCGCGGCACCAGCGCACCGATCGTCACCAACCGCCTCGCGGTGGCGGGCCTGTCGACCGGTAAAGTGGTCGCTCTCGACATTTCCAACGGCGTGCCGGTCTGGGAACAGCGGATCGCGATTCCACAAGGTCGTTCGGAACTGGAGCGCGTGGTCGACATCGACGGCGGTCTGCTGTTGTCCGGCGGTACCCTGTACGTCGCCAGCTATCAGGGTCGCGTTGCGGCACTGGATCTGGAAAGCGGCCGTCAGCTCTGGCAGCGCGACGCGTCGAGCTACGCCGGTGTTGCCCAGGGTTTCGGCAACGTCTACGTAAGCCTGTCGTCGGGCACCGTTGAAGGCGTCGACGAGCGTTCCACCACAGCACTGTGGAGCAACGACTCGCTGGCCCGTCGTCAACTGTCGGCGCCGGAAGTGTTCTCCAGCTACGTTGCAGTCGGTGACCTGGAAGGTTACCTGCACCTGCTGAGTCAGGTGGACGGTCGTTTCGTCGGCCGCGAGCGCATCGACAGCGACGGCCTGCGTGCCCGTCCGCTGGTGGTGGGCGACACGATTTATGTGTATGGCAACAGCGGCAAACTGGAAGCCCTGACCATCAAGTAACAACTATGCTTGGGGTTAACTCCCCAGGCGGCCTTGCTTCTGCAGGGTTTGCAGCACCCACGGGTGTTGCCCCGAGCACCAGCCGCTGCCTCGCAGCGGCTTTTGTATTTTCTGAAATAACGAAGTGGAGAGCCGCATGGTTCCCGTAATCGCCCTGGTGGGCCGACCGAACGTCGGCAAGTCCACCTTGTTCAACCGCCTGACCAGGACTCGCGACGCCATCGTCGGCGACTTGTCCGGTCTGACCCGTGATCGCCAGTACGGTGAGGCCAAGTGGCAAGGGCGTTCCTACATTCTGATCGACACCGGCGGTATCTCCGGTGACGAGCATGGTATGGACGAAAAAATGGCCGAGCAGTCGCTGCTGGCCATCGAAGAAGCGGATGTCGTTCTGTTCCTGGTAGATGCCAAGGCCGGTTTCACCGCCGCCGACCAGATGATCGCCGAACACTTGCGCAAACGTAACAAGCGTTCCCACGTGGTTGCCAACAAGGTCGACAACATCGATCCGGAAATGGCCCGCGCCGAATTCGCCCCGCTGGGCATGGGCCACGCGATCCCGATCGCCGGCGCCCACGGTCGCGGCATCACGCAATTGCTGGAAGCCGCCCTGAGCGACTTCCCGCGCGATGATGACGAACCGGCCGAAGGTGAAGAGGAAGAAGTGGTCGCCGAAGGCGAGGAAGCCAAGCGCATTCCTGGCCCGAGCGAAAAAGACGGGATCAAGATCGCCATCATCGGCCGTCCGAACGTCGGCAAGTCGACCCTGGTCAACCGCATGCTCGGTGAGGACCGGGTTATCGTCTATGACCAGCCCGGCACTACCCGCGACAGTATCTACATCCCGTTCGAGCGTAACGACGAGAAGTACACGCTGATCGACACCGCCGGTGTGCGCAAGCGCGGCAAGATCCACGAAGAAGTCGAAAAATTCTCCGTGGTCAAAACCCTGCAGGCGATCAAAGACGCCAACGTGGTGATCTTCGTGATGGACGCCCGCGAAGGCGTGGTCGATCACGACCTCAACCTGCTGGGCTTCGCCCTTGAAGCAGGTCGTGCGCTGGTGATCGCGATCAACAAGTGGGACGGCATGACGCCGAGCGAGCGCGACTTCGTGAAGGTCGAGCTGCAGCGTCGGTTGTTCTTCGTTGACTTCGCCGATATCCACTTCATCTCGGCTCTGCACGGTACTGGCGTGGGCAACCTCTACGCCTCGGTACAAAACTCGTTCAAGTCGGCGGTCACCCGCTGGCCGACCAGCCGCCTGACGCAGATTCTCGAAGACGCGGTCAGCGAGCACCAGCCGCCGATGGTCAACAGCCGCCGGATCAAGCTGCGTTACGCTCACCTGGGTGGTGCGAACCCGCCGATCATCGTGATCCACGGCAACCAGATCGAGAAAGTGCCGAAGTCGTACGTGCGCTATCTGGAAAACACTTACCGCCGTGTGCTCAAACTGGTCGGTACGCCGATCCGTATCGAGTTCAAGGGCGGCGAGAACCCGTACGAAGGCAACAAGAACACGCTGACCGACCGCCAGGTCAACAAGAAGCGTCGCTTGATGTCGCACAACAAGAAGGCCAGCAAGAAGCGTCGCGACAAGAAGTAAAAAAGAGCAGCTGCGGGTTTCGAGCTGCAAGCTTCAAGTTAAAGCGTGGAAGTAAAGAAGGGCTCTGTTCAGAGCCCTTTTTTGTGGGCGATGGATTGATGCTTGAAACTTGTCGCTTGCAGCTTGAAACTTGCAGCTCACCTGCAAGGGGCTCCCGATGATCACCAGCAAGCTGCCGAATGTCGGCATCACTATTTTCACGCAGATGTCTCAGCTCGCGGCGCAGACCGGAGCGATCAACCTTTCCCAGGGTTTTCCCGATTTCGACGGCCCGCAGGCACTGCGCGACGCGGTCGGTCGACACATCGCCAGCGGCCATAACCAGTATTCGCCCATGACCGGCCTGCCGGCGCTGCGTCAGCAGATCGCGGCGAAAATCGCCCGCAGTTATGGCACCAACGTCGATGCCGATACCGAAGTAACCGTGACCCCCGGCGCGACCCAAGCAATCTTCTGCGCCATCCAGGCGGTTATCCACAGCGGCGACGAAGTCATCGTGTTCGACCCGGCCTACGACAGCTACGAGCCAGCAGTAGAGCTGGCCGGCGGGCGCTGCGTGCACGTGCAGTTGGGCCTGAAGGATTTCTCCATCGACTTCGACAGACTCAGCGCAGCCCTGAGCCCGCGCACGCGGATGATCATCCTCAACACCCCGCATAACCCGAGCGGTGCATTGATCAGCCGCGCCGAGCTGGATCAACTGGCGGCGTTGATCCGTGATCGCGACATCTACGTGATCAGCGACGAAGTCTACGAACACCTGGTATTCGACGGCGTGCCGCACGTCAGCGTGCTGGCCCATGAAGAATTGTATCAGCGCGCCTTCGTGGTCAGCTCGTTCGGCAAGACCTATCACGTCACCGGCTGGAAAACCGGTTACGTTGTGGCTCCGCCGGCCCTGACGGCGGAGCTGCGCAAGGTGCACCAGTACGTCAGTTTCTGCGGCGTGACCCCGTTGCAGTTTGCTTTGGCCGATTACATGGCCGAGCATCCGGAACACGTCGAAGAGCTGCCGGGCTTCTATCAGGCCAAGCGCGATCTGTTCTGTGATCTGCTGGCACCGTCGCGATTCAGCTTCACCCGGGTCACCGGCACTTATTTCCAACTGGTCGATTACTCGCAGATTCGCCCTGACCTGAACGATGTCGAAATGGCGATGTGGATGACCCGCGAGCATGGTGTGGCGAGTATTCCGGTGTCGGTGTTCTACCAGAATCCACCTGAAGGCCAGCGCCTGGTGCGCCTGTGCTTTGCCAAGCGTGAGGAGACGCTGCGGGAAGCGGCGGCCAAACTATGCGTGATCTGAGTGCGTTGCCCGATCTCAATCTGGCGCTGATCCAGACCAGCCTGGCCTGGCATGATCGTCAGGCCAATCTCGAGCATTTCGACGCTTTGCTGGAGCAGGCGCGCGGTGTGGACCTGATTATCCTGCCGGAGATGTTCACCACCGGATTCTCCATGGAGTCCGAAACCCTGGCCGAAGCCGAAAACGGCCCGACCAGCAAATGGCTGCGGATCCAGGCGGCGAAACTGAACGCGGTCGTCACCGGCAGCGTGATCATCCAGGCCGCCGACGGCAGCCACCGCAACCGTTTGTTGTGGGCGCGGCCGGACGGCGAAGTGCTGCATTACGACAAGCGTCACCTGTTCCGCATGGCCGGCGAGCACAACCACTACACCCCCGGCGAGCGCCAGGTGCAGTTCGAGCTCAAGGGCTGGCGGGTGCGTCCGCTGATCTGCTACGACCTGCGCTTCCCGGTGTGGAGCCGTGATGCGCAGGACACCGACCTGCTGCTGTACACCGCCAACTGGCCGGGTGCGCGGCGTCAGCACTGGAACCGGTTGCTGCCGGCCCGGGCGATCGAAAACCTGTGCTATGTAGCGGCGGTCAATCGCGTTGGCACCGATGGCAAGGGTTTCGCTTACACCGGCGATAGTCAGGTGCTGGACTTCCAGGGCGAGACGTTGCTCGCGGCGGGGGAGGCTGACGGAGTGTTCAAGGTGGTTCTGGAAGCGGCCTCGCTGGCGGCTTACCGCGAGCGGTTTCCGGCGAATCTTGACGCGGACACCTTCGAGTTCACTTAATAGCCCAAGTCGCCTAGATCGTTCCCACTTCGAGGTGTCGAACCGTCCGCGTGGGAATGCCTCAAGGGACGCAGAGCGTCACGAGCTGCATTCCCACGCAGAGCGTGGGAACGATCAGAAAGTGGCAGGAAAAAAAGGCCCCGGAGTTCGCACTCCGGGGCCTTTTTCATTGCAGCGGTCAGTTACGCCGCTTTTGCTTCCGGCTGGCTCAGCGAGCGATTCAGCGCGCTGAACAGGGCCTTGAAGCTGGCGGTGGTGATGTTTTCATCGATGCCCACGCCGTGCACCGCACGTTCGCCGTTCACACGCAGTTCGATGTAGGCCGCCGCCTTGGCGTTGGTGCCCGCGCCGATGGCGTGTTCGTTGTAATCCATGATCTCCACCGGAATCGGCAGACCGGCCACCAGCGCTTCCAGCGCGCCGTTGCCCTTGCCGCGCCAGTGCAGGTTGGTTTCGCCCTGACCCTTGCTCGCCACTTCCACTTCGACGGCGCTGTTGCCGTTTTCTTCCTGCAGACGATGGCTGACCAGCGCGTAAGGGGTGTTGGCTTGCAGGTATTCGCTGTGCAGCAGCGCGTGGATTTGCTGCGCGGTCATCTCCAGGCCCAGGCGATCGGTTTCACGCTGCACGACCTGGCTGAATTCGATCTGCATGCGACGTGGCAGGCTGATGCCGTATTCCTGTTCCAGCAAGTAGGCGATGCCACCCTTGCCCGACTGGCTGTTGACGCGGATCACCGCCTCGTAGCTGCGGCCGATGTCGGCCGGGTCGATCGGCAGGTACGGTACTTCCCACAGTGCGTCGGATTTCTGCTGGGCGAAGCCCTTGCGGATCGCGTCCTGGTGGGAGCCGGAGAACGCGGTGTGGACCAGGTCGCCGACGTATGGGTGACGCGGGTGAACCTGGATCTGGTTGCACTCTTCGACGACCTTGCGCACGCCGTCGATGTCGGAGAAGTCCAGTTGCGGGTCGAGGCCCTGGGTGTACATATTCAGTGCCACGGTGACGAGGTCGACGTTGCCGGTGCGCTCGCCGTTGCCGAACAGGCAACCTTCGACGCGGTCGGCGCCGGCCATCAGGCCCAACTCGGTGGCGGCCACGCCGGTGCCACGGTCGTTGTGGGTGTGCAGGCTGATGATCACGCTGTCACGACGGTTGATGTTGCGGTGGAACCACTCGATCTGGTCAGCGTAGACGTTCGGGGTCGCGCACTCAACGGTGGCCGGCAGGTTGAGGATGATCTTGTGCTCAGGCGTCGGGTTCCAGACCTCGATCACCGCATCACAGACTTCCTTGGCGAATTCCAGCTCGGTGGCGCTGAAGGTTTCCGGCGAGTACTCGAAGGTCCACTCGGTGTCCGGCTGCATGGCGGCGTATTTGACGAACAGCTTGGCGGCGTTCACGGCGATGGCCTTGATCCCGTCCTTGTCCTGGTTGAACACGATGCGACGGAAAGAAGGGGAGGTGGCGTTGTACAGGTGAACGATGGCTTTCTTCGCCCCGCGCAGGGATTCGAAGGTGCGCTCGATCAGGTCTTCACGGCCCTGGGTCAGCACTTGAATAGTGGTGTCGTCCGGGATGTGGCCGTCCTCGATCAGGGTACGCACGAAGTCGAAGTCGGTTTGCGAAGCGGCCGGGAACGAGGCTTCGATTTCCTTCACGCCCACCTGCACCAGGGTTTTCCAGAAGCGCAGCTTTTTCACCGCGTCCATTGGCTCGATCAACGACTGGTTGCCGTCACGCAGGTCGGAGCTGCACCAGATCGGCGCGGCATCGATGGTCTTCGACGGCCAGGTGCGATCCGGCAGGTTGATCACAGGAAACGCGCGGTATTTCGAAGACGGGTCTTTGAGCATGCTCATCGGGAAATTCCTTATTGTCTGGGCCGAAAAGAGGCGGCCTGCCGGTGGAACGAACGTTCTTGGAAAAGCGTGGGACGAGGCGCAGCGATTCAGCCCGGCAGTCGTGCGCTGACAAGGCACAGGCTGCGGTGCTGGCGAAGCTGAATGAGGGTGTGAGAGGTTTTCATGCCTTCAACCCTAACCGCGGGGGATGAGGATGGCAAGCAGTCGAAAAAAATTGAGAGGAATACCCGGAAAGCGGTTTTTTCCGAGATTTTATTCTTGATATGGCACTAATTGTTGGTGGGGATTGCGCGGACCATTCGTCGTGCGCAATCCCTGCTGGAAGGGCTTCAGCCTGAAATCAAGGCTGGAAAGCCCCAATGAAAATCGCCGGATCGACCCGCGCGTCGTTCAGGCTGACGTTCCAGTGCATGTGCGGCCCGGTCGCCCGACCTGTGGCCCCCACCTTGCCCACCACCGCACCGCGCGCCAGTTGTTGGCCGTTCTGCACATCAATCTTCGACATGTGACAGAACATGCTGATAAAGCCCTGGCCGTGGTCGACGAACACGGTGTTGCCATTGAAGAAGTAGTTGCCGATCAGGATTACCTTGCCGGCTGCCGGGGTCTTGATCGGCGTGCCGGCCGGCACTGCGAAGTCGAGGCCTGCGTGCGGATTGCGCTCTTCACCGTTGAAGAAGCGGCGCACGCCGAACTTGCTCGACAGCGGCCCGTTGACCGGTTTGTCCAGCAGCAGATTGCTCGGCGTATTCGGACTGAAACTGCGGTAGGCCTTGATCTGCTCGGCCAGTTCGCCCTCGATCCGCTTGAGGTTGGCCGGGTTCGGATTGACCTGCTGGGTGTTCTTCAGGGTGATGTGCTGTTCCGGGTATTTCTTGTTACCGACATTGAAGTTGAGGTTGCGGCCGCCACTGCTGATCTGCTGAACGCCGGGTTTGACGGTCAACGGAACGCCGACAATCGCCAGCCAGTTGTTCTGTTCCTTGACCACCAGCACCGGTTTGCCCTGAAACGTGGCTTTCGGCGCTTGCGCAGCGGTCCCCAGATCGACGACCGCCACGCCGCCCGGCACCGGTTTGTTCAGCAGGCGGGTGATGTAACTGTCGGCGTGGGCGTTGAAGGTCAGGCACAGCAACAGCAGCGGAGCGAGAAAACGCGGCATGGATCAGTCCAGTAAAGAGAGAGTGACAGGCGTCAGGTGATTGTCCTCGACGCGCACTTGCAGTTCGCCTTCGCCCAGTCTGGCCTTGAGGCGCTGGCCGGTGTGCGTCTGCGCGGCGTTGCGGATCGCGTTGCCGCGCTCATCCAGCAGAATGCTGTAGCCGCGACCGAGAGTCGCCAGCGGGCTGACCACATGCAGGGTCTGCATCTGGCTTTGCAACTGAAGTCGACGGCGTTTCAGGCCTTCGTTCATGGCGCGCGGCAGGCGCTCGGCGAGGCTGTCGAGGCGGTGGCGCAACAGGGCCAGTTGGCGTCCCGGATGTTGCCCGGCGAGGCGGGTTTCCAGACGAATCAGGCGTTCGCGGCGGGTATTGAGCTGGCGCTCGAACGCTCGGCGCATGCGCATGTCCAGATCATCCAGACGTTGTGCCTGCTGGCGCAGACGCTCGCCGGGATGGCGCAGGCGGCGGGTCATGCCTTCAAGGCGCAGGCGATCGCGCATCAGGCGATCACGCATGCGCATCACCAGTCGGCGATGCAGGCTTTCGACCTGCCGGATCAGGTGGCTGGAATCCGGGGCAAGCAGTTCAGCAGCAGCGGACGGCGTCGGTGCGCGCACATCCGCCACGAAGTCGCTGATCGACACATCGGTTTCATGGCCGACCGCACTCACGATTGGCGTAACACAGGCATCGACCGCCCGGGCCACGGCTTCTTCATTGAAGCACCAGAGGTCTTCCAGCGAGCCGCCGCCGCGAGCCAGGATCAGCGCGTCGAAACCACGGGCATCCGCCAGTTTCAGGGCGCGGACGATCTGTGCGGTGGCTTCTCGGCCCTGAACGGCGGTCGGAATCAACGTCAGTTGCACCTGCGGCGCGCGGCGGCGGAACACGCTGATGATGTCGCGGATCACGGCGCCGGTCGGCGAACTGATGATGCCGATGCGCTGCGGGTGTGCCGGCAGCGGCACCTTGCGCTCGGCACTGAACAGGCCTTCGGCGCTTAACTTTTCCTTCAAGGCATCGAAGGCCAGGCGCAGGGCACCGTCACCGGCAGGCTCCACGGTGTCGAGGATCAACTGATAGTCGCCACGCCCTTCGAACAGCGAGACCTTGCCGCGCACCTTGACCGCCAGACCGTCCTTCAGCGCCTGACGCACCCGCGCGGCATTCTGGCGGAACAGTGCGCAACGCACCTGCGCGCCGCTGTCCTTGAGCGTGAAATACACGTGGCCGGACGCCGGGCGGGCGAGGTTGGAGATTTCGCCTTCGACCCAGATGTTGCTGAACACGTCTTCGAGCAACACTCGCGCGCGGCCGTTGAGCTGGCTGACGGTCAGGACTTCGCGGTCGAGGCCGAGTCTTGCAAAGGGATCTTTAATCATGGGGCGCAGTTTAAAGGCATTCGCCGGTGAATGTCTGGAGGAAGTGTTGCACCAGAGGTGTGGGATTTTGCCGAGATGCGAGGGCGACAGTGCTCTGGCAATCGCCGCTCAGCGGCAGAAATCTCACACCAGCGGGCGCGATGTCCTGTATTGATTCCGGCAGAAGAGCGATGCCAAATCCGGCCTGGATCAATTGCAATTGCGTGGTCTTGCGCGACATCACCCGCGCAGCCTGGGGGAAGAAGCCGTGACGCATGCACAGGTCGGCGCACAAATAACTCAGCCCGCCGCGCTGCGGATGCGGGATGGAGATGAACGCTTCGTCCTTCAATTGCGCCAGATCGACCGCCTCCGCCAACGCCAGTCGATGATCCGCCGGCACGGCAAGCAGCAAGCGTTCGGTATAGAGCGGCACAACCTGAACACCCTCGCGCTGGCGCAGCACCGGTAGGCGCAGAAGACCGATATCGAGCCGGCCCTCGGCCAGTTCTTCAAGTTGTGCCTCCGAGGAGAGCGTGCCGATGTCCAGCGAAACATCGGGTTGCTGCTGCAGATATGCGCTCATGTCGCGCAACAGTCGGCCGCTTATCGGCACGGTGCTGGAGTGACACACGCGCAAAGTGCCGCGCTGCCCTTGGCCAATTTCCGTGGCCAGGGTGCTGGCCTTGTTCAGTTCATTGAGCAGGTTTCTCGCCCGGGGCAGGAACGCTTCGCCAGCGGCGGTGAGCCGGGGCTGACGCGCGGTGCGTTCGAACAGTGACGTTTGCAGGCGAGTTTCCATGTCCTTGATTTGCCGGCTCAGTGCCGATTGAGCGATGAACAGCCGTTCAGCTGCGGCACTGAAGCTGCCGCTCTCGGCGATTTCCACGAAGTAGCGCAATTGACGGGTTGAAAGCACGAGGCATGCCTTTTTGAGATGGCTTGGCGGTTTGGATAATATTAGTCGCAACCCTCGGCGCTGGCTAAAGTCATCGCAGGCTTATAAAGGAAGCGAGCGAATGAGCGTGGCGGGGTTGTTGAGCGAATGGTCGTGGGGTGCGCAGGGCTGGGTGGTGATCGGACTGGCCATCGCGCTGGCCTACATCGTGTTCGGGATTGCCGGTTTCGGTACGGCGCTGGTGGCGGGGCCGATCCTGATTCTGTTCATGCCGCTGTCGAAGATCGTGCCGTTGCTGGTGCTGCTGGATTTCGTCGCGGCGTTCGGCAATCTGCTGCCGTCGCGGCGTGACGTGGCGAAAGCGGAATTGCTGCGGCTGCTGCCGTGCATGGCGGTGGGTTGCACGCTGGGGGTGATTTTCTTGCTTAACCTCAAGTCCGATCTGCTGTTGCTGCTGATGGGGCTGTTCATCAGCGTGTACGCGATCTACAGCTTGTGGATCAAGGCGCGACCGGCGCAGTTGTCCGCCGTATGGGCGTTGCCGATGGGCACCGTGGGCGGGCTGTTCGGCGCGCTGTTCGGCAGTGGCGGCTTTCTTTATGCGATCTACCTCAACAGCCGACTGCCCAAGGACGCAGCCCGGGCCACGCAAAGTGCGCTGATCAGTTGCAGCACGGTGGTGCGTTTGAGCCTGTTCGCCATCGCCGGGGTGTATGCCGAGCTACCCTTGTTGATGCTGGCGCTGTGCCTGTTGCCAGCCATGGCGCTGGGCTTGTGGATCGGGCGGCGTTTGACGATGCGCCTGTCCCGCGAGGCCTTCGTGCGGTTGGTGACCTGGCTGGTGCTGGCGAGCGGGATTGCGCTGATCGGCCGCTATTTAAGCACTTGACCGGATTTTGTCAGGGATTAAGCTGCCGGCCGCGTTTGTCGCAGAACATCCTTTGACGCAGCAGGCTTGCATCATGAACTCCCAAAGCATCATCGTCCCGAAAATCTCCAACCTGCCGGTGCACGAGCCCCGGGCCCGGGCGATCCTGCGCTGGCTGGTGCGCAAGAACATCGTCAAGGAAGAGCTGAGCACGTGCGGACGTACCGGCAATCGCATGGCCTACGCCATCGCCGATGGTGCCCGTGCGGTGGTGCTGCACCCCGAGGCGCTGCCGTTTGGCGAGCCGATCAACGGTCTCGAGGTCATCACTAAGCGCTGCATCTATACCCCGGCCAAGGGGTTTCTCGGAGAAGCCGGGTGCGCCGAATGCCGTCAGGAGATCGGCGAAGCGTTGTTCGAAAGCCTGGAAGACTGGATGCCGGGCCGCACCGACAACTTCACCTGTCCTGAATGCGGGCATGAAGACGACATCAACGGTTTCCTGTATTTGCAGGAGTGCGGTTTTTCCAACCTCGGTTTCATCTTCAACAACTGGCTGGAGGCGGGCTTCAAGCAGAGTTTCATCGACGAATTCGCCGACTGGCTGGATCAACCGGTGAGCTGGGTCAAGGTCGAGTTGTGAGGGGCGTTTTTCCCGTACATCAGCAACATTGATATAAGACAAGTTTTACATTGAGCCCGGTAGGGTGTCTGAGTATAATGGCGCGCTTCCATTTTCCCGCTCGGGAGCCCCCGCGATGCTGCGTATCAGCCAAGAAGCTCTGACCTTCGACGACATTCTCCTAGTGCCCGGTTATTCCGAGGTGCTTCCTAACGAAGTCAGTCTGAAGACCCGCCTTACCCGTGGCATCGAGCTGAACATTCCTCTGGTTTCTGCCGCCATGGACACCGTTACTGAAGCCCGTCTGGCAATCGCCATGGCTCAGGAAGGTGGCATCGGCATTATCCACAAGAACATGACCATCGAGCAGCAAGCTGCCGAAGTTCGCAAGGTCAAGAAGTTCGAAGCCGGTGTGGTCAAGGACCCAATCACCATCGAGGCTGACGCCACGGTTCGTGATCTGTTCGAACTGACCCGCATGCACAACATTTCCGGCGTTCCGGTTCTGCACGATGGCGACCTGGTCGGCATCGTCACTTCCCGTGACGTGCGTTTCGAAACCCGTCTGGAAGCCACTGTTCGTGAAGTGATGACGCCCAAAGAGCGTCTGGTCACTGTTCGCGAAGGCGCCGACAAGAACGAAGTCCGCGAGCTGCTGCACAAGCACCGCCTGGAAAAAGTCCTGATCGTCGACGACAAGTTTGCCCTCAAAGGCATGATGACCGTCAAAGACATCGAGAAAGCCAAGGCCTATCCGCTGGCCAGCAAGGACGATCAAGGTCGTCTGCGCGTCGGCGCTGCGGTCGGTACCGGTAAAGACACTGGTGACCGCGTTGCCGCCCTGGTCAATGCCGGCGTGGACGTGGTGGTGGTCGACACCGCTCATGGTCACTCCAAAGGCGTGATCGACCGCGTTCGCTGGGTCAAAGAGAATTTCCCTGAAGTGCAGGTGATCGGCGGCAACATCGCCACCGGCGCAGCCGCCAAGGCTCTGGCCGAAGCTGGCGCCGACGCGGTCAAGGTCGGTATCGGCCCTGGCTCGATCTGCACCACCCGTATCGTCGCCGGTGTCGGCGTTCCGCAAATCAGTGCCATCGCCAACGTTGCCGCTGCCCTCGAAGGCACCGGCGTTCCGTTGATCGCCGACGGCGGCATCCGTTTCTCCGGTGACCTGTCCAAGGCCATCGTTGCCGGTGCTTCCTGCGTGATGATGGGCTCGATGTTTGCCGGTACCGAAGAAGCACCGGGCGAGATCGAACTGTTCCAGGGCCGTTCTTACAAGGCTTATCGCGGCATGGGTTCGCTGGGCGCCATGTCCCAGGCTCAAGGTTCCTCCGACCGTTACTTCCAGGACTCCTCGGCAGGCGCCGAGAAACTCGTTCCGGAAGGCATCGAAGGCCGTGTTCCTTACAAGGGCACCCTGAGCGCGATCATCCACCAGTTGATGGGCGGTCTGCGTTCCTCGATGGGTTACACCGGCAGCGCCAACATCGAAGAAATGCGCACCAAGCCCGAGTTCGTGCGGATCACCGGTGCCGGCATGGCCGAATCCCACGTCCACGACGTGCAGATCACCAAGGAAGCGCCAAACTACCGCGTAGGTTGAGGCTTCAAGCAAAACGTTAAATGACCGGGGCTGTTTTATTCAGCCCCGAGTCGTTTCTGAATCAAAGACTGTTTCTGAATTACTTAGACGAGACTGAATCATGGCCCTCGACATTCACGCTCACCGCATCCTGATCCTCGACTTCGGTTCGCAATACACCCAACTGATCGCCCGCCGCGTGCGCGAGATCGGTGTGTACTGCGAACTGCACCCGTTCGACATGGACGAAGATGCGATCCGCGAATTTGCGCCAAAAGGCGTGATCCTCGCCGGCGGTCCCGAGTCCGTGCACGAAGCCAACAGCCCGCGCTGCCCGCAAGCGGTGTTCGACCTGGGCGTACCGGTCTTCGGTATCTGCTACGGCATGCAGACCATGGCCGAGCAACTGGGCGGCAAGGTTGAAAGCTCCGAACTGCGTGAGTTCGGTTATGCCCGCGTTGACGTGGTGGGCAAGAGCCGTCTGCTCGACGGCATCGAAGACCACATCGATGCCGACGGCCTGTTCGGCCTCGACGTGTGGATGAGCCACGGTGACAAGGTCACCAAGATGCCAAGCGATTTCCACATCCTGGCCAGCACCCCGAGCTGCCCGATCGCCGGCATGTTCAACGACGAGCGCGCTTACTACGGCGTGCAGTTCCACCCGGAAGTAACCCACACCAAGCAGGGCGGTCGCATCCTGTCGCGTTTCGTTCTCGACATCTGCGGCTGCGAAGCCCTGTGGACTCCGTCGAAGATCGCCGAAGACGCCATCGCCAACATCCGCGCACAAGTCGGTACCGACAACGTGCTGCTGGGTCTGTCCGGCGGTGTGGACTCCTCGGTGGTTGCGGCGCTGCTGCACAAGGCCATCGGTGATCAACTGACCTGCGTCTTCGTCGACAACGGCCTGCTGCGTCTGCACGAAGGCGAGCAAGTGATGGCCATGTTCGCCGAGAACATGGGCGTCAAGGTGATCCGCGCCAACGCGGAAGACCAGTTCCTGAACAACCTGGCCGGCGAAGCCGATCCGGAGAAGAAGCGCAAGATCATTGGCCGCACCTTCATCGACGTGTTCGATGCCGAATCCTGCAAGCTGGACAACATCAAGTACCTGGCTCAGGGCACTATCTACCCGGACGTGATCGAGTCGGCTGGCGCGAAAAGCGGCAAGGCCCACGTGATCAAGTCGCACCACAACGTGGGCGGCCTGCCGGAAGAGATGAACCTGAAACTGGTCGAGCCACTGCGCGAACTGTTCAAGGACGAAGTCCGTCGTCTGGGCCTGGAACTGGGCCTGCCGTACGACATGGTCTACCGTCACCCGTTCCCGGGCCCGGGCCTGGGCGTGCGCATCCTTGGTGAAGTGAAGAAGGAATACGCCGACCTGCTGCGTCGCGCCGACCACATCTTCATCGAAGAACTGCGCAAGGCCGACTGGTACCACAAGGTCAGCCAGGCCTTCGTAGTGTTCCAGCCAGTGAAATCGGTTGGCGTGGTCGGCGATGGCCGTCGTTACGCCTGGGTCGTGGCCCTGCGTGCCGTGGAAACCATCGACTTCATGACCGCGCGTTGGGCACACCTGCCTTACGAGCTGCTGGAAACTGTCAGCGGCCGCATCATCAATGAAATCGAAGGCATCTCCCGCGTCACTTACGACGTGTCGAGCAAGCCGCCGGCGACCATTGAGTGGGAGTGATCCTGCACAAGCCCTGATGGCTTGAGGTCAGGACCAACAAAAAGCCGCGTGAAACGATGTTTCACGCGGCTTTTCTGTTTCTGGCTTTCAGTGGCTGATTACAACGGTCTGGACCAACCCGCCAGTTTCATGCCTCGCTCATCAAGCGCCTTGAGCAGCGCCTTGATACTGGCGAAGCGCTTTTCATGGACGCTGGGCCATTCGGGGCGTTCGATGAAAACGCGGTTGGATTCGAAGTGGATATCGGTGCGCACGATCGCATTGGCGCGGCTGCGATGAACCAGAAAGGTTTCCCGCAATTCCCTTTTCAAGGTGTACAGACCCGGTCGGGAAAGTAGCCGTTCGATGTCTGAGGTCGTCCGGGCGTACCACGGTGTTTCGACTTGCAGGCGCAGGTCACCTTTTACGAATGCCTGGTTCTTGCCCATTTGATCGGCAAGACTTTTACCGGGATCCGCTTCGATACCGCCGGATTGACCTTCAGCGACATCTTCGGCGCGCAGACCGACGACGCCTTCCAGCTCGCTGACACCGGCAACGCCTTCGAACGTGTTCGAGTGGGAGTTCCCCATCAGTGCCACCCAGTTATGCGGCCCGCGAGCCGCCTGGTCAGCCTCGATCACGGTGTGAGCGTAGTAGTTCATCATTCTCTGGCGTGCCGAAGGATCCGCCGTTCTCATTCCTTCAACCCGATAACTGGCCAGGCAGTCGATGGCCTGAACGCGTATCCCGTTGCGATTGGCTTCCTTGACCAGATCGAGAAAGGTGTAGCGTTGCAGCGGATCGGTCACGTGACCACTGTCGAGCTGAATCAGATAGTTCTCCAGATCCCGCGGCATGACCGATGTCCTGGCGTAATTATCCAGCGCGGCCTGATGGAAGTCCGTGAGCAGGTGCTCGGAGTAAAGCGTCTTCACACCCTTGTTGGCCAGGGTTTGCATATTGTCCATCAGCCATTGCTTGCTGCCGATTTCGGCATGGCTTTCGCCAATGACCAGACCGCGAAACTCTGTGAATATCCGCTCGATGAATGCTTGTCCCGACAGTCCTGTGGTTAGCGAATCCATTGATGCGCGTACGGGAAGATGCAGATCGGCATAGAAACATACTGCTGCTTCATGCAGTTGTTTTCGCAGCGTCTTGAATGTATCGAGGGGTGAATTGCCGCCCCATGAAGCGACGGAGTCGTTCAACAGTGAGGCGTCATTGCCCCGCGCCACGTTTTTCAGTTCGGCACGGGCCTGCACCGCGATCTCATACGGCGAGGTGAAGCGGGGTGGATCCTTGATCGTCAAATCCGGGGCGGGTGGCGCTTCAATCGCCGGGATGGACGGCTGAATGTCTGGCAGTTGACCGGGCGTAGCGGTGGGATCAATGCGCACGTGTACCTGCGTGAGGCCTTCATGTTCTATGGCTTGCAACAGTTCATGCAGGCTGTCGAAGTGGCGCCCGCTGATGGCTGACCATTTCGGCCGGAGGATGGAGAAACCGGCGCTGTCCTGCTGAATCGGTGTACGCACCAGACTGCCATCGCCACTGCGGTGAACAAGGGTGGAGGGCTCCTGCACCATGAACATGCCGCGCCTGGGCAGCGCCTCTTCAAGCGAGCGAGCTGTTGCCGTCGCGGGCGGTGCGCTCAGTTGCAGGCGAAGATCGCTTTTCAATTCGTCGAAGGGACGTCCCAGGATGTCTTTGACTTTTTTGCCCGGGTCAGCTGTAAGCCCCTGAGCCTGACCCAATGCACTTTCATCAACGCGCAATGCCACCGCCCCTTCCAGCTCACTCAGCCCTGCAACGTTGTCGAAGCTGCTGGCGCGGGCCTCATCAACCAGTGCGATCCAGCGATGAGCACCTCGTGCGGCCTGGTCGGCCTGAATCACGGTGTCCGAGTAGTAATTCATCATTTTTCGGCTGCTGGCTTCGGTAGTACCTTCCATCCGTGGAAAGCGCCGGGTCGCCATGCTGTCGATCGCTTGTACGCGGATGTGATTCTTCTGTGCGCCTTTTACCAGCTCGGTGTAGGAATACGGTCCGGCAGGGTCGGTCTTGAACCGCGCATCCAAAGCCTTCAGGTACCGCTCGAGAGCCGGCGGCATCTTGCCGCTCTGGTGAAAAACATCCAGATCCGCTTGATGGAAATCCGTGAGCAAGTGATCCAGGTAAAGGGTTCTGACCTTCTGTTTGTTCAGCACTTTGAGATTGTCGACAAGGGTCTGTCTAGCACCGATGGCAGAACTGTCCTGACCGATTACGAGGCCGGTGCCGTCCTTGAACAGGCGCTTGGTCATTTCGGCAAACGGCGTCGTGGGTTTGAAGAGTGGGACGGCCGGACGCGGGGGAAATTCGGTGGCGGCATAGGCGTTGATGGCATCGTCGTAGAGCCCGCGACGCAGGGTTTTGAAGTCTTGATAGAAACGGTCGCTGCTGTCCTGTGGATCCAGCGGGAAATCATCGACCTGAGCTTCGGCAACGGGTTGCAGCGCCGATCGCGATGCTTGCGGCACATCGTACGTCAGTGGTTGCATCTCCACTTCCGGCAGTGGGTCGGCCGTGTGTCCGAAGGGCCACTTGCCGAAAATTTTCATGCCACCCTTGAGTCCGGGACGGGCCACCGGTTCCCACCTGAGCGCTTCGTTCAAGCGAACCGGGACGTTGCGGTAGAACGAGAAAGGATTGGCCGGATCAATAATGACCCAGCCGCGTAACTGCTCGACATAACGCACCTGATAAAAGCCGTCGCTTCCTGCGCGGCGCATGTAAATGTAACGCTTGCCCGACGCGGCCAGGATGATCTCCTGCAGTTTGGAATCACCGGTTTCAACGCGGGTGCCTTCGGTGATTTCAGTCTTGAATGAAGCAAGGAAGTCCTCGGGCTGCGCGGGCAGGACGCGCGTCGGGGCGATTTCCTCCAATGCAGGCAACGGGGGGCGGGCAATCGCCGCTTCGACAAGTTTTTCTTCCGGTGCGAAGACCGTGCTGGCCTCGGCTATTTCCGGTAGACGGCCACTGCCCTTGAGGAAGGTGGCGTTGAAAAGGGTATCGATGGTCGCGAAGATGGCGCCCGTCACTGCAGACTTGCGTTCACCGGGTGTTTTGCCATTGACCGCCTGATCAATCTGCAACCCGACATTGGCGATGCCGGCACCCACGACGGCCAGTGCCACGGGCCAGCCGACAGCGGCCATCGGACCGAACATGCGACCGAAAGCGTTGAGATAGCCGATCCACAGCTTTTTCCGCAGATCGCCATTGGTGTGCATCATGAACGTGGCGTCGCTGATCATCCTGGCGTGAGTGGCGCTGGCGAGGAAGGTGAAGGCGTCGCTCTTGAACGTCTCGCTGGTGTGTTCGATCAGGGAGTGATCGGCGCAGTCCCAGGCGCTGACCAGCAGATCCAGGACATGATTGAGCCCGACATTTTCGACATGCGGCGGGCGGAATATCTCAGTGAGCAGATATGTCCCGGGACTCAACAGGGGGAGCCACCCCGGCTTTGCCGCATCCCGCCATGAGGTGTCTTCCGTGATGTCGTGATCGGCCACTTGAAAATGCGCGAGGAAACGTTGGCGGTCAACCGGTTTACGGGTTTGCGACAACACCCACCAATGCAGATCCTTCGCTGTCTCGAAGGCATGCAGACCCCAGATTTCTCCGGGGGTGTAGAGGATCTTTCGGCAATTGACGTCGGTGATGCACAGAATATCGGTCGCTACATAACCCCCCACCTTCAGCAGGCTCAGATGCATTCCCTTGGCGGGCGCCGCATCCTCCTCCAGCATCTGCAACGTGACGGGCCAGCTCACATTGCCGGCGACAGCCTTGACCACGGTTCGGAAGTTTTCGTCCGACAACCGGCCACCTTCGCGATCCTCCATGGCCTGGGCAATAAAGGTGCACTTGGCCAGGCTGCGAAATGTCCTGGTGTGTTTTTTCCAGAACGACGCGACCTTTTGATTGAACCGATCGGCGAAATTGATCGCCCAGAAGTCCTTCAGTACCTCGTTTCCATGCAACCGCACTTCATTGGTCTCGTCGAAGTCCTCGGCATCCGGTCCGGTCGTGTAAAAGCCCCCATCGACATCGAGCATGTCCGAGTTGTCCTGATCACCGACGCGGAACCGCTGGATCACCAGTTGCGGCAAGGTCATGGACTCGGTTGGCCGGGCACCATGATGTTCCCAGCCCGTGAAGGCTTTCCAGCTGCTGCTGGAGAACTTGAAGCGGTGCCAGTAAACCTGTTCAGGATCCAGATGATCCACGCCATGTTTGCGCAGGATATCCCTGGCGATATCACTGGCCATTTCGTACATGTCGGGGCAGGCCTGAACCAGTGCGGGTACCAGATTTTTCAGGGCCAGTTTGTCGGCAACATTGGGTAGTGCAGTGTTTTCGGATGTGTCCACGGTCTTTCCTTGAGGGTGGTACGGATGGGACCGGATCATTTCAGGCGGGCGTAGGAAGGGTCTGTCGGCTGTCGTGTGTAACGGGTGTCGGAACAATAGGTATGACGTATGGGAAAAGGATCAGGATCCAGTACGAAAACCCGGCAATTTGCAGCAGTTGAGTCCTGCTTTTCGCTCTGAGGAACTGCGGCCAGTCGCCGCGTCGCCCTTACTGTTTCTCATCTGCGGGTGTATCGTATTCGCCCTTTCGGGCCTGCGGGCCCGCCGCAGATACGTGAGGTAGTTGAGTTCATGTCCTTTACCCGTCGCCAAATCCTCGGTGGCCTGGCCGGTCTTGTTGTCGTTGGCGTAGGAGCGGGGGGCGCGTCGCGTTACTGGCTGGGCAAGATGGCCGATGCCGATGCGGGGCATGACTACGAGCTGATCGCCGCGCCACTGGACGTCGAGCTGGTGCCAGGGCACAAGACCGAAGCCTGGGCGTTTGGCCCATCGGCGCCGGGCACCGAATTACGCGTGCGTCAGGGCGAGTGGTTGCGGGTGCGCTTCATCAACCATCTGCCGGTCGCGACGACCATTCACTGGCACGGCATCCGCCTGCCGCTGGAGATGGACGGCGTGCCGTACGTTTCGCAATTGCCGGTGCTGCCGGGCGAATACTTCGATTACAAATTCCGTGTGCCGGACGCTGGCAGCTACTGGTATCACCCGCACGTCAGCAGCAGTGAGGAACTCGGTCGCGGGCTGGTCGGGCCGTTGATTGTCGAGGAGCGCGAGCCGACCGGGTTCAAGTACGAAAAGACCCTGAGCCTGAAGAACTGGCACATCGACGACGAAGGCAACTTCGTCGAGTTCAGCATTCCGCGCGAAGCGGCCCGTGGCGGTACGGCGGGGCGGCTGTCGACCATCAACGGCGTGCCTACGCCGGTGATCGAGTTGCCGGCCGGGCAGATCACCCGGGTTCGTCTGCTCAACCTCGACAACACCCTGACCTATCGCATCAACATTCCTGGTGTCGAAGCGCAGATCTATGCGCTGGACGGCAACCCGGTCGAGCCGCGCCCGTTGGGCAAGGAATACTGGCTGGGTCCGGGCATGCGCATCTGCCTGGCGATCAAGGCACCACCGGCCGGGGAGGAACTGTCGCTGCGCAACGGCCCGGTTCGCCTGGGCACCCTGCGGTCGGTGGCCAACAATGACGCGCCGACCGACTGGCCGAAAGCACTGCCGGCCAACCCGGTGGCCGAGCCGGACCTGGCCAATGCCGAGAAACTCAACTTCAATTTCGAATGGGTCGGTTCGGTGTCGGTGAATGTTGACAACGGCAAGCCGCCGAGCCTGTGGCAGATCAACGGCAAGGCCTGGGACATCACCGACAAGACCTGCGCCGACCGGCCGATCGCCAGCCTGAAACTGGGCCAGAGCTATATTTTCGAACTGAAGAACATGACCCAGTACCAGCACCCGATCCACCTGCACGGCATGAGCTTCAAGGTGATTGCATCGAACCGGCACAAGATCATTCCGTACTTCACCGACACCTACCTGCTGGGCAAGAACGAGCGCGCGCAAGTGGCGCTGGTGGCGGATAACCCGGGCGTGTGGATGTTCCACTGCCACGTGATCGACCACATGGAAACCGGCCTGATGGCCGCCATCGAGGTGAAGTGATGCGCCAGATTCGCCCCGCGGCGATCATCGACCGCAGCCGTGACGGCGACTTCATGCGCGAGGCGCTGGAGCTGGCGGCCCAGGGTGCAGCTCTCGGCGAAGTGCCGGTGGGCGCGGTGCTGGTGCAGGATGGCGAAATCATCGGGCGCGGTTTCAACTGTCCGATCAGTACCAGCGACCCGAGTGCACATGCGGAAATGGTCGCGATTCGCGCCGCTGCACAGGCTGTGAGCAACTATCGTCTGCCGGGCAGCACGCTCTACGTGACGCTGGAACCGTGCAGCATGTGCGCCGGGCTGATCGTGCATTCGCGGGTTGCCCGCGTGGTGTATGGCGCGCTGGAGCCCAAGGCCGGGATTGTGCAGAGTCAGGGACAGTTCTTCACTCAGGGCTTTCTCAACCATCGAGTGCTGTATGAAGGTGGGGTGTTGGCGGAGGAGTGTGGGGCGGTGTTGACTGAATTTTTCCGTGCCCGCAGAGCAAAAAGCCCCTCACCCTAACCCTCTCCCGGAGGGAGAGGGGACTGACCGGATTGGATGGGCGAGATCCGCCGACCTGAGTTATCGAGTCGAACTTAAGTTTTGAAAAGCTCCAAGATCGGCTCCCTCTCCTTGGGGAGAGGGCTGGGGTGAAGGGTGGGCTCACCGTGGTGTTCGGGAGAGCGGGTTATTTCTTCGCGACAATTACGGCCCGCATCGGCGCCGGCAACCCTTCAATCGTCTTGCTGTGATCTTCCGGATCAAGGAAATCACTCAACGACTGATACTTCATCCACTCTGTCCCGCGCTGCTCTTCAACAGTGGTGGTGCTCACATCCACACATTTCACGTCAGTAAACCCGGCACGACGCAGCCACAATTCCAGCGCCGGCACCGACGGCAGGAACCACACATTACGCATCTGCGCATAACGATCTTCCGGCACCAGCACCTGATGCTTGTCGCCTTCGACCACCAGCGTCTCCAGCACCAGTTCACCACCTTTCACCAGGCAATCCTTCAGCGCCAGCAAGTGCTCGATCGGCGAGCGACGGTGATAGAACACACCCATCGAGAACACGGTATCGAAGCCTTCCAGATTCGGCGGCAGGTCTTCGAACGGGAACGGCAGGTGCCAGGCATTCGGTTCTGACAGATAACGCTGCACCGCCTGGAACTGGCAGAAGAACAGCCAGTTCGGATCGACGCCGATCACGCTGTCGGCGCCAGCTCCCAGCATGCGCCACATGTAGTAGCCGTTGCCGCAGCCGACATCGAGGATGCGCTTGCCCTTCAGGTCCAGATGCGGTGATACCCGCGACCACTTCCAGTCCGAGCGCCATTCGGTGTCGACGTGCACGCCGAACAGATCGAACGGCCCCTTGCGCCATGGCGACAGGCCCATCAGCGCGGTGCGCATCTGTGCACGGGTTTCGTCGTCGCAATCGGTGTCCAGTTTCAGGCCGTCGAGCAGGTCGACTTCGGTCGGCTGGATCTTCGGCAAGGCATCCAGCGCACTTTGCCAGCGCTCCAGGTCGCCGTGACCTTTCTCCATTTTCTTGTCGAGTTGCGCTTGCAGGGTGTTGGCCCATTCGGCCAGCGGCGTGCCGGCCAGACGGCGGGCGAGGGGAGACAGATCAATCATGGCAAGGCAATCAACGAGGCAAAGTTAAGACACTGGAACCACGGCACGACTTTCGAGAACCCGGCGGCCAGCAGGCGCTCGCGGTGTTCTTCGAGGCTGTCGGGCTTCATGACGTTTTCGATGGCGCTGCGCTTCTGGGCGATTTCCAGTTCGCTGTAGCCGTTGGCGCGTTTGAACGCGACGTGCAGATCGGTCAGCAGCGCGTGTTCTTCGGCATCGTTGAAGCGCAGCTTCTCCGACAGGATCAGCGCGCCGCCCGGCAGCAACGATTGGCGGATGCGTGACAGCAACGCCGTACGCTGATCCGGGGCAATGAATTGCAGGGTGAAGTTCAACGCCACCACCGAGGCCGGTTTGAAGTCGAGGGCGAGGATGTCGCCTTCGATCACTTCGACCGGCAGCAACTCCTGGAACATCGAATCCTGACCGTTGAGGTACTCGCGGCAGCGCTCGACCATGGCAGCCGAGTTATCCACCGCGATCACACGGCAACCGTCGGTGCGTACGTGGCGGCGCAGGGCTTGGGTCACCGCACCGAGCGAAGCTCCGAGGTCGTAGAGCACGCTGTTCGGCTGGGCGAACTGCGCCGCGAGCACGCCGAGGTTCTCGACGATGGTCGGGTAACCCGGCACCGAACGCTTGATCATGTCCGGGAACACCCGCACCACGTCTTCGTTGAAGGCGAAGTCAGGCACCTGGGCCATCGGCTGGGCGAAAATGCGATCGGGTTCTTTGCTCACGGCGGTTCCGGCGGTGTCGATGAAAAGGCCGGCATTTTAGCCAAACTGGCGCGCAGATGCGCGGGTTGTCTGATAAACCGTGGGCAGGCGAACTCAGGAGTATTCGATATTGAAATCTCCTTTGCCCGTGATACCGATACCGGAACCTTGGGAGTCAATTTCATCTGCCGTGAATTGAAACTGACCAACAATGTGGCGGGTCGTGTGATCCGCATTGATATCGAGAGTCAGTGTTTTCACCTGGTACTTGGTATTGACCCAGTCCGATACGGCTTTCACGAGCTTCACTTCCGGCGAATTCAAGTAATAGCGGCCGCCGGTGATGGTCTTCGCGAGATGGAACTCCATTCGTTTGACTTGTTCTCCCCACTCTTCTCGTTCACCCGTGATTCTGATGTGGTTCGGTTCTTCGAACGCAACGACAAGTTGGAAGGCAACAGGGTTGTTGTTATCAATGGCGAGGCTGAAAGTGCCGGCGGACTTGGGAGTTGGGTTACTCATGCTGAGTCTCTCGATAGTGCGACAAACCACCATGGTTTGCCGCTTCGAGCAACTGTATGTTTTTCAGGCTTGCAATCTAACTGTCAGAAATGACAGTCGTTGATTCGATTTGGTAATCGATTTCGAAACGGTTATAGCGTTTTTTCGGCTTTTTCTACGTGAAACGCCGACGCCGCAATCCCCCACTGTCCCAACCAGTAACTTAGGATGATGATGTAAGGCGCTGCATTGAACGGTGAGACGAACCGGTTGATACCGATCACGCTGTCGGAAAACACGAACGCCACCGCGCCGCCCGCCGCCAGTAATGCCGAACGTTGCGGTACGCCGCTGCCGAGTCGGGCGAGAGCGCGCCAGAGCATGGCGCTGATGGCCGTTCCGTAGACGATCACTGGCACGGTCAACGGGCCGAGTCCGCTGCTGATCAATATGCCCATCAACACTGCACCCACGCTGAGGGCCAGGATCAGCGGCAGCAGGGCCAAACGTCGGCAATCACTAAGGTAAGCCTTGAGATACGCCAGATGCGCGACCAGAAACGCGCCGAGACCGAAGACGAACAAATCCCCCGGCCACGCCAGCAACACATCGCCGATCAACGAGAAAATCAGACCGAGGCTGATCCAGCGCCGATAGTCGCTCGGTGGCGCATCGTGCAGCCAGCCGAGCAACGCCAATACCGGCAGCGGTTTGACCAGCAGGCAAAGCAGCGCCGCGTGGGTGCTGACGCCATAGAGAAAGGTCACGGCGCCCATCAGCGCGAGGATCAGCCAGCCCACGATCAGTTCACCGAAATGGCGCAGTCAAAGGTTTCCACCGGCAACACTTCCGGCGCCCAAGGCTGTTGCGAAGTCAGGCGCAGACGACCGGTGCCGGTGGCGAAAGCCTGGAAGCGCCAGGTCGAGAGACCGGCCGCGCCGACCACGCCGGCGTCTTCCGGATTGCTGTAGACCTCGGGGCTGAGGGCGCGCAATACGCCGCCGGCGGAATCCTGGATGGCCCAGCGGTAGCCGGTGGTGGGGTTGCTCGGGAGCATGACGATCAGGTTTTGCCCGTTGGTGAGGCGCACCGGGCATTCGCTCTGTTTTTCCACGGTCACGTTGGTTTTCGGTTGCGTGGCACAGGCGGCCAGCAGGGCGAGGGACAGGGGGACAAACAGGCGAAGGGGGGACATGGATTCAGTGGCTCCGGCGTTGGCGACGAACGGCGAGCATAACTGAAGATGAGACAAAGTGTGACAACGCCAGGCTTGGCGTCATTCTTCAGCATCGCCGGCCCTCACCCTAACCCTCTCCCAGAGGGAGAGGGGACCGACCGAGGTGTCTTTTGGGATACATCGACCTGAAAGATCGAGTTGATTACGGATTCAGTGAAGAGCTTTCAGGTCGGCGTATCTCTTAAATATCCCCCACTCGGCTCCCTCTCCCTCCGGGCGGTCCGACGTTTCGGGAGGGCCGGGGTGAGGGGCTGCGATGCCAGCCCCCCTCAATACCTCAAGACGAAATCAAAAAAGCACCTTCGCTACATCCGCAAACTTCTTGGCGAAATGCACGGTAATGCCTTCCTTCAAGTAATCCGGCAGCTCTTCGAAGTTGCCGCGATTCGCCTCCGGCAGAATCAACTCGAAGATCTTCTGCCGCCGCGCCGCAATCACCTTCTCGCGCACTCCGCCAATCGGCAGTACATGCCCGGTCAGCGTCAATTCACCGGTCATCGCCACGCCTTTTTTCGGCGCCTGATTACGGGCGAGCGAGAGCAGGGCGCTGGCCATGGTCACGCCGGCGCTCGGGCCGTCTTTCGGTGTCGCGCCTTCCGGCACGTGCAGGTGGACGAAGGCTTCGTCGAAGAACTTCGGATCGCCACCAAAAGATTTGAGGTGCGAACTGACGTAGCTGTAGGCGATCTCCGCCGACTCCTTCATCACATCGCCCAGTTGCCCGGTCAGTTTGAAACCACGATTGAACGTGTGAATCCGCGTGGCCTCGATCGGCAAGGTCGCGCCGCCCATGCTGGTCCAGGCCAGACCGGTGATCACGCCGGTGCCGGACAGCACTTGCTCGTTGCGGAACACCGGATGACCAAGGGACGCTTCAAGGTCTTTCGGCCCGATCTTGATCACCGCTTTCGGATCGTCGATCAGTTTCATCACCGCTTTGCGCACCAGTTTGCCCATCTGTTTTTCCAGCTGGCGCACGCCGGCTTCACGGGCGTAGCCGTCGATCAAGGCTTTGAGCGCCGTGTCGCTGATGCTCAGGCTGCCCTTGGACACGCCGGCCTTTTCCAGCAGTTTCGGCCACAGGTGACGCTTGGCGATGGCGACTTTTTCTTCGGTGATGTAGCCCGACAGGCGAATCACTTCCATCCGGTCCAGCAACGGGCCGGGAATCGAATCCAGGGTGTTGGCGGTGCAGACGAACAGGACTTTCGACAGGTCCATCCGCAGGTCCAGATAGTGGTCGAGGAATTCGACGTTCTGTTCCGGGTCGAGGGTTTCCAGCAGCGCCGAGGCCGGGTCGCCCTGGTAGCTCTGACCCATCTTGTCGATCTCGTCGAGCATGATCACCGGGTTCATCACTTCGACGTCTTTCAACGCCTGCACGAGTTTGCCCGGCTGCGCGCCGATGTAGGTGCGGCGGTGGCCCTTGATCTCGGCTTCGTCGCGCATGCCGCCGAGGCTAAAGCGGTAGAACGGCCGACCAAGGGATTCGGCGATCGATTTGCCGACGCTGGTTTTACCCACGCCCGGCGGGCCGACCAGCAGCACGATGGAGCCGCTGATCTCGCCTTTATAGGCACCGACCGCGAGGAATTCGAGGATCCGGTCCTTGATGTCGTCGAGGCCGGCGTGGTGTTTGTCGAGCACCTTGCGCGCGTGCTTGAGGTCGAGTTTGTCCTCGCCGTACACGCCCCACGGCACCGAGGTTGCCCAGTCGAGGTAGTTGCGGGTGACCGCGTATTCCGGCGATCCGGTTTCGAGGATCGACAGTTTGTTCATCTCTTCTTCGAGGCGCTTCTGCACTTGCGTCGGCAGCACTTTGCCTTCCAAGCGCTGCTCGAACTGTTCGAGGTCGGCGCTGCGGTCGTCCTTGGTCAGGCCGAGTTCCTGCTGGATGACCTTGAGCTGTTCTTTCAGGAAGAACTCGCGCTGGTGCTCGCCGATCTTGCGGTTCACTTCGGCGGAGATTTCTTTCTGCAGGCGCGCGACTTCGACTTCCTTGCGCAGCATCGGCAGGACTTTTTCCATGCGCTTGAGCATTGGCACGCAGTCGAGCACTTCCTGCAGCTCATTACCTGTCGCCGAAGTGAGGGCTGCGGCGAAGTCGGTCAGCGGCGACGGATCATTGGGGCTGAAGCGGTTGAGGTAGTTCTTCAGCTCTTCGCTGTACAGCGGGTTGAGCGGCAGCAGTTCCTTGATCGCGTTGATCAGCGCCATGCCGTAGGCCTTGACCTCGTCGGTCGGCTCGGTGGGCTGGTGCGGGTATTCGACTTCCACCAGGTACGGCGGGCGATGGTGTTTGAGCCAGGTCTTGATGCGCACGCGACTCAGGCCCTGGGCGACGAATTGCAGTTTGCCGTTTTCGCGGCTGGCGTGGTGCACCTTGACCAGGGTGCCGTATTGCGGCAATGCCTTGGTGTCGAAGTGGCGCGGGTCTTCCTGGGGCGTGTCCATGAAGAACAGGGCCAGGGAGTGGTGTTCGGATTTGCTGACCAGTTCGAGGGTTTCGGCCCAGGGTTCTTCGTTGACGATGACCGGCAGGACCTGGGCCGGGAAGAACGGGCGGTTGTGGATCGGGATGATGTAGACCTTGTCCGGCAGGTTCTGGCCGGGCAGGGCGAGGCCTTTGCCGGGGACGTGGTGTTCGATGTGTTCGGCGTCGGTTTCGGTGATGTCGTCGGGGTTCTCGGGGAATTCTTGCTGGTCGCTCATGGGGCACCTGCGCAATTGGGTATGGCTGTTAGATGGGGCAGGGGTTGGGTGGTTTCAATGGGGG
>NZ_JBWKYU010000024.1:0-105240 GCF_059423925.1 Pseudomonas sp. GW458-11-26-14-LB4 | reverse complement strand
ATCACCGCCACACCCGCCCCACTCTCCCGCCGTTTCTCCGTCGCGCCGATGATGGATTGGACTGACCGCCATTGCCGGTACTTCCTACGCATCCTGTCGAAAAACGCCCTGCTCTACACCGAGATGGTCACCACCGGCGCTTTGCTGAACGGCGATCACGAGCGTTTCCTCCGTCACAACGACGCCGAGCACCCGCTGGCGTTGCAGTTGGGCGGTAGTGTTCCGCTGGACCTGGCCGCTTGCGCACGCATGGCGCAGGAGCACGGTTACGACGAGGTGAATCTGAACGTTGGCTGCCCGAGTGATCGGGTGCAGAACAATATGATCGGGGCGTGCCTGATGGGGCATCCGCAGTTGGTGGCGGATTGTGTGAAGGCGATGCGGGATGCGGTGTCGATTCCGGTGACGGTGAAGCATCGGATCGGGATCAATGGGCGGGACAGTTATGAGGAACTGTGCGATTTCGTCGGCACGGTGCGAGATGCCGGGTGCACCAGTTTTACGGTGCATGCGCGGATTGCGATTCTGGAGGGGCTGTCGCCGAAGGAGAACCGTGACATTCCGCCGTTGCGTTATGACGTGGCGGCGCGGTTGAAGGCGGATTTTCCGGAGTTGGAGTTCATTCTGAACGGCGGGATCAAGACGATGGAGGCCTGCCATGAGCATTTGCAGACCTTTGACGGCGTGATGCTGGGGCGCGAGGCGTATCACAATCCTTATCTGCTGGCCGAGGTGGATCAGCAGTTGTTCGGCAGCAGCGCGCCGGTGATCAGCCGGGCCGAGGCGCTGGCGCAGTTGCGGCCTTATATAGCCGAGCATTTGCTGGCCGGCGGCGCGATGCATCACATCACCCGGCATGTGCTGGGCCTGGGCACCGGGTTCCCGGGGGCGCGCAAGTTTCGTCAGTTGTTGTCGGTGGATATCCACAAGGCCAAGGATCCGCTGGCGTTGCTGGATCAGGCGGCGGAGTTGCTGGCGGGTCGTTGATCGATGCGTTGAATGTGCGGGCAACGAATGAGCGCTGCCCGGTGTTTTGCTGTACTGACAGGATGTCTTTTGGTTATGCCCGCGTTCAGCCGCGTTTTATTCAAGCGTTTCACCCTCCTCGCTTTACTCTCGACTCTCTCTGCAAGCGCCTATGCATCCTGTGATTTTGCGAAGGGGTGCGGCAACGGGGAAAATGGCCCTTTTCAATCTACCCAGATGTCTGGTTTTCTGGTTTTCAGGACGACGATGGTCACAGTCGACGGGATGTCGGACATTTCCGGACTGAAAAAACGTGTGTATTCGGTAGAGGAAATAGAAGCGGCACGTTATTTCCTCGCCAGTGACGGCATGCTGCAAGCCGCGTATTTCACCTCGGCGTTGCAACGGTTTCGTCAGGATTCGCCCGACTCTGAATTAAATGACCTCGCCGTCGCTGCGCTGATCAGCAGTCAGTGATCAAGCGGCTGCGGCCGCCGTCCAGTTCACCCAGCCGAACTGCCAGGTGGCGAGGATCAGCAAGCCGAAGGCAATGCGGTACCAGGCGAAGGTGGCGTAGCTGTGGTTCGCAATGAACTTCAGCAGGCCGCGCACGGCGATCATCGCGAAGATGAACGCTACGACGAAGCCCAGGGCGAAGACCGGCAGGTCGCTGCTCTGGAACAGTTCGCGGTATTTGTAGCCGGAATACACCGCGGCACCGACCATGGTCGGCATCGCCAGGAAGAACGAGAACTCCGTCGCCGCCTTGCGTGACAGGCCGAACAGCAAACCGCCGATGATGGTGGAACCGGAGCGCGACGTGCCTGGAATCATCGCCAGGCACTGTACGCAACCGATCTTCAGCGCGTCGGCCCACTTCATGTCGTCCACATGGTCGACATTCACTACATGATCCCGCTGCTCGGCCCACAACATCACGATGCCGCCCACGACCAATGCGACCGCTACGGTGATCGGGTTGAACAGGTATTCATGAATCGTGTCGGCGAATAACACGCCGAGTATGACCGCCGGGAAAAAAGCGATCAGCAGATTGCGGGTAAAACGCTGGGCATTGCTTTGGGTTGGCAGGCCTTTGACGATCTCGAAGATCTTCGGGCGAAACTCCCAGACCACGGCCAGGATGGCGCCCAGTTGAATAATGATGTTGAACGCCATGGCGCGTTCGCCGCCGAACTCCAGCAAGTCGGCAACGATAATCTGGTGGCCCGTACTGGAAATGGGCAAGAACTCGGTCAGGCCTTCTACCGCCCCAAGAATCAGCACCTTGAACAAGGTCAGTAAATCCATTAATCCTCCGTCAGAGCGCTCTTTGCGGGCGCCCTGTTAAATGCATTCAGGCATTGAGTATCTGAAGTAAAACAATTGGCAGATGAACACCCATTGCCCGACTCGGGGACGGAGAATATGTCTTATCAAAAGCCACACTCAAGGCATGTTAATAAACGTCCGTGTGTGAACTTGTCGACGTTATAGCCAAAAGACAGGCCTCCCCATAAAATGTGACCCACCTCACAGTGCTCTGATACGTATGCAGTTGAGTGATGGCCAAGGGACATAAAAACAGGTCGCGATAATTACAAAATAGTGGCACCATTCCATATTGCCACCATCTAACGGCCTCAATTCCGTTAGTTCACAGCCCCGAAAAAATCAACTAAAAGCTTGAATCGCTTAATTATTGTTAGAAAACTCGGGAGCCACGTCTAAAATTCGTCCAAATGTTACCAATTGTCAGTCACAGATGAGAACCGGTGCTTTAACATCCCGATGTCAGCACCTTTTCGAGTCAATGCATGATGCTCACAGGTAACTTAGCGACTAGAAGCCCGCGCCGCACAAGCGACGAACCAGGTGTTCTCACTCTGGGTCGTACCCGTGGCGTGGCTGAACACTTTAGCGCGCTAATCGCAAAGCATGTGCAGAGCGGTGTGGCTGTTGAAGCCGACGCCTACATTAGTTCATATCAGCACAACGAATATCACGGCCTGTATCGGGCGATCTTCATTATCATCGACAGCCCTCAGGCACTCGAAGATAACCTTGCGCTGGTGGAAAACCTGCGCAACGACAACTTGAAGCCTATTATTTGTGCAGTGATCACAGGTCGCGGCGCCCACAACAAGATCAAGTACTTTCTGGCCGGTGCCGACTTCTGTATCAAACTCAATACCTTGTCCGATGAAAGCGCGGAACTGCTGGGTGAGTTCTTCGACAGCGAAGAATGGCAACGCGATATCAATCTGGTGCTGGACCCCACCCGCATCTGCCTCTCGGACACCAGCAAGAAACTGGATATCTCCTTTGCCGAAATGAAGATCCTGCAAGCCTTTGCGCAGACCGGCAATCACATTCTCAGCCACGATGAAATCGCCAGCATCATGGGGCTGAACACCCAATTCTACGACCCTCGGGCACTGGAAAAATCCATCAGCCGCTTGCGCGGGAAAATCAAGGACGTGTACGGTACGAACGCCATACAGAGCATTCGCGGGTATGGCTATCGTCTGATGAGGGGGTTGATCTCAACTCCTTGATTCAGGGAAAACACTCTTTTGCAGCATACGAGGGAACGTCTGATGCAACGCTTCAAACATCCGCTTTCTCATAGTTTTAACCGCGTCACACATCTAATAAAAAGCTGTCAATTGCATGAGCGCTGCAACACTTAAACATAACAATAAACCATTACTCTAACGCAGACCGAGTGGAACTTATCGAGGCCATCTTTGGGCCCAGACCCTGCCTGATCGATTAATTCCGAGGAAAACATTGCTCGCCTGCCATTATTTTTTCGCCAAATTTGGTGTGTACTTTAGGAGAGAGACATGGAAACCAGCACGACCCTCCCAAGAAAATACTTTGTTGTCGTGACTAACAGCTCAGCGTCGCAGCGCGAACTCGAGAGCATTCTCTCCAGTGAGCGTTTCAATTCGTTTGGCACGTCTCAGGCACAAATGTTTATTGAAGGTGTTGCTTCGCCCTCTTCCACTCCGATGCTGATGGAGTTCACTTACCCACGCGGCACAAGGAAGCATGTCGCACCCAGCATTGAACATGATACCCAGCGCATATTGGCCACCCTCGAATCGGAATGGCTGGCAGCACAATCGGCGCATTCATTTCACAATTCCACGGCCATGTCCGAAAACCCCACTGACACTACCCGAACGATTAAATCCGACGCGCCCTGCACCGAAGCCTGGCATCTGGACAATGATCAGGGTGCATTGACCAAAGAAGGCGTCGAGATCAGTCTCACCGGGCTCGAAACCGCACTGGTCCGCAAGATGCTTCACCATGAAGAGCGTGTTGTCAGTCGCGACGATCTGATCCTCAGCATCGGCCGCGAGCCGGAGCAGTACCGGGGACTGGAAATGTGCCTGAGCCGTCTTCAAGACAAATTCAAGAACGCCAGCAACGGTGAACGATTGTTTCGTGCCGTGCGCAATCGCGGTTATTGCCTGATCCAGGAAGTTGTTGCCTAAACAACATCCCCCCTACAAGACAAACAGATACAAGTGCGATTACAAAAATAAAAAAGCACTCTGTTTGGTTTCACCCCTCCCTGGTTATACCCGCCTCCTGACCCCACCTACGATAGCAAACACAATATTGATTATTCACCCCCTGCCTTTCGACCTTTTCTAACGTTTGCATATTGAAAATTTAAACAAGTTGGCACTGTGCCATCTTGTTAGAACTCGTCAGACAGCATCCCCGACAATAACTTAGTCTATTGACTGACGACAGTTCCGCATTCCGGCGTTGTTACCTCAGGACACTGGCTCAAACAACAATAACAAGTCTGCTTAACAACTCGGTTTTCTACTGTCGAAACCTGAATGGACGTCTTTTGGGGATATCGTATGGATCTTTCTCTTCGTATCAATCGAAACACCGGCCTCAAGGGACTGACCTTTTGGGGCCAATGGGCGCTGGCACAGAGTTTCATTGTTTCCCTGTTGTTCATACTGGCCGAACAGCACACCGGCACCGTCGAGTTCTACTATCGGATGTGCACGATCCTGGCGGTACTGGCCTCGGTGCCGGCTTATACCTTCAGCGGCGCGTATCGAAAGCGAGACAATTACCTGACCGGGCTGGGTCGACTGTTCATGGGCTGGTTCATGACCATGGCCGGGCTGGCGTTCATCGCCTTCATCTGCAAGGCCGATGCGCTGTTCTCCCGCCAGGTCATCCTTGAATGGGCGGTGTACGGTTTCCTCGGTCAGGCGCTGCTGTACGCACCGCTGCATGCGTTTTCGAAGTTCTACCAGCGTTCGCGCAAAAGCGAACACAAGACCCTGATCGTCGGCACCGGCGAACTGGCACTGGGCCTGGCGAAGAAGTTGAGCCAGCACGAAAACCTGCCGCTGGTCGGTCTGGTCAGCAACGGCGATACCCCGTCGCTGGAAGCGGACGCCCCGCGCGTTGTCGGCGCTCAGGACGAACTGCTCGAGCTGATCCAGACCCACGACATCCGCCGCTTGTACATCACCCTGCCGCTGTCGGAAGCCGCCAAGATCGAGGCGATGTATGTGGACTTGCTGGATGCCAACGTTGACGTGGTCTGGGTGCCGGATCTGAACAGCCTGACACTGCTTAATCACTCGGTGAAAGTCGTGGATGGCCTGCCGGCGATCTACCTCAACGAAAGCCCGTTGACCAGCCGCCCGACCGCAGCGCTGAGCAAAAGCCTGGTGGAAAAAGCCGTCGCCCTGCTGGCCATCATCCTGTTGAGCCCGGTGCTGCTGGCCGTGGCGTTGGCGGTGAAGCTCAACTCACCAGGCCCGGTGTTCTTCAAGCAGGATCGCCATGGCTGGAACGGCAAGGTGATCAAGGTCTGGAAATTCCGCTCGATGCGCGTGCACGATGACCGTGACGTCAAGCAGGCCAGCCGCAACGATTCGCGCATTACCGCGGTCGGTCGCTTTATCCGTCGCACTTCGCTGGACGAGCTGCCGCAACTGTTCAACGTGCTGCAAGGACACATGGCACTGGTCGGCCCACGCCCGCATGCCGTGGCGCACAACAACTACTACTCGGGCAAGATCCTCGCCTACATGGCCCGTCACCGAATCAAACCGGGCATCACTGGCCTGGCGCAGATCAGCGGTTGCCGGGGCGAGACAGACACTCTGGACAAGATGGAAAAGCGTGTTGAGATCGACCTGAAGTACATCAACAACTGGTCGCTGTGGCTGGATGTGAAGATCCTGGTGAAGACGCCGTTCACCCTGTTGTCGAAGGATATTTACTGAGACGCAGGGCTTGAGAAGGCAACACCGCAAGGGGACGAAAGTCCCCTTTTTTGTGGGCGGGATTTGGGGGTTGGCGGAGGGCTCTGCGGCCGAGGAAAGTCTGATGATTTGATGTCGGCTGAACAGACGCCATTGCGGGCAAGCCCGCTCCCACAAGGATCCGGGGAATGGCGAAGATTAAGGAATCACCTGAAACCTGTGGGAGCGGGCTTGCCCGCGATGGCGCCGGATCATTCAACACCAGGCTTGAGCCTGCCAACTTCGCCAGCTGCATCAAGATCCCCCTTCACCACAAACCAAAACGGGAGCCCACAGGCTCCCGCTTTAACTCCCCGCTCCCCCGAACCTACTCGGTAATCTTCCCGAAGTTGCGGTAGAACATGTCCCCTTCCCGACTGTCCGTCATCGAATGCAGCTGGAAGCTGCGATTGAGCCGCGCGCCACCGTCACGGGTCAGCGGTGCCCACACCAGGTTGGCGCGGCGCATGGTCGACATGCTCATCATTTCGTCGAACGGAATCGACAGGTACAGCCCCTTGTCGAAACTACCTTCACCATACTCGGCGCTGCCGGCGGTGGTGATGGTCGCCCAGGCGCCAAAGCGCACGCCGTTGAAGAACTCGCGGGAGATATCCACCGTGCCGCCAAAGTCGCCCGCCAGGTAACGCCCGACGCTGACTGCGGCCAGCGTGTCGAACGGCAGGTCGGTGTAGCCGGTGATGTGACCGGTCCAGACCGAGTAATCACGCAGGCCGAAACCCTGGTCGAACTCACGCTGACGCACATAGTTCAGGTCCGCACCGATCGACCAGCGCTTGCCGGTCGGGCGAAACAGCACCTCGCCCCCGACCCCGGCGAACATCGATTCCAGATAACCGCCGTAGACCATGCCGTACAGATCCTTGTCCAGTTGCTCGGCGTGGCTGACCTGGAACAGCGGCATGGTGGTGTCCGACGTGGTCAGGTACTGACGCAAGTCGGTGCGCACACGCGGCAGGCCGCTGGGGGCGTCGTAGGTGAACTTGTCGAAGTTGTTGATCAGGTTCTGACTCAGCAGACCGTTCCACCAGGTGTTGCGGTTGAAGCGGTACTCGGCATCCAGATCCGCCGTGAACTGATAGAGCAAACCATCGGGGCCGCCGACGTTCTGTTTGAAGCCCAGGCCAACGCCGTAATTGAAGTGCTGCGGCGCTTCGGTGTAGAGGGTTTTCTCGTTGCGCGGCATCGCCGGGTTGATCTCGGTGGTGCGGTGCAGCGACTCCAGCGGTTCCTCGTTGTTGAGCACTTCGCGGAAGGTCTGCCGGGGCACGCTGGTTTCTTCCAGCGGCAGGTCGTAGCGCTTGTTGACCACGGTGAACCAGTCGATGTCGTCGTTGACGCTGTTGTCGAGAATCCGGCTCGCGCGGCCGACGGCTTTGGGCGAATGGAAATAGCGCTGCTGCTCGCCGTACACGATCAGTTCGGAATCGCGCTGGGTGATGCGCTCGACCTTGTAGCCAGCGTTCTGCTGCAAACGGCGCGACACGTCGGCCCAATTGACCTCTTCCATCGTCGTGCTCGGCGCCTTCGCCGGCAGCGGTTCGGCCGGTGGGTCGAAGGTCTTGGCCGGGGCCTTGCGGCTGACGAAATTGGTGTGGAACGTGATGCCGAACATCGCCGTGTTGCCGCGCTCCCAGGCCGCACTCACATCGACGGAATCGGTCACCTTGAACACCGCACCGAGGTTGATCGGCGAGTCCTGCTTGATGATGTTGTCCTTGGGCTCGTGCTTGTAGTCGTTGCCTTCGTATTCGAGCTTCAGGCTGAGACGGTCCCAGGGCGTCTGGTAACTCACACCGCCGAAAAACGACGGCTTGCCGCGAAAGTACGAGCCGGCGTTGACGTCACCGGTGCCTTCCAGATCCGGGCGGGTGTTGAAGCGGTCACTGATCGAACCCAACGGGTTGTCGACATCGCCGCGATTACCGATGTAACCCCAGGCGATGCCGGCGCTGAAATCGAAATTGTCATAGCGCTTGTTGGCCACGAAGAATTCACTGGCAAACAAACCGGTACCGCCGATGTCTCGAAAGCCCAGCGCCACTTCCGGCGCCCAGTGGCTTTCCTGCCACAGCCGGACCTTGGCGTCGACCGCCTTGTCCTTATAGCTCTGGCTGCCGCTCAGCGCTTCGGAACCGTACGGACGGTTGGTGATGGCGGTGTAGCGAAACGAACCTTCCAGCCAGTCGAGCGGCTGCAACGAAACGCTGTATCGGCTGTACGGTTCGGTGCGGTTGGCGTTGACGCTCAACTCACCGGCGGGCGACATGCGCGCGGTCGGGGTCTGCAACAGACCGACGCCGCCGAAGTCATTCTGGGTAATCCGAGGCTCGGCATGCACCAGGCCACACGGCAATAACAACACAGCTGCAAAACGCAAATTCAACGAACCACCTCAGCCAACTGCGTGGCAATCAATTCGGCCAACTGCTGATTCAGTTCAGGGACAGGCGGATCCAGATCATCGTTTTTCACCGGCACCAGAATCTTGCTGCCGGCCACGGGCATCTGCCCGCTCTCGCGGTTCCAGTGGGCGATGCCGACCCGCCGCGATTCGCCGTTGGGCTGGATCAGCCACAGGTAATCGGCATCGGCGTCCGCCGTCAGCAACGTGCAGCCCTGCAGATATTCGCGGGCCTCCTGCAACGGCTGATAAGGCAAACGGCACGGCTCGGCGACGGCGCCCAGCACTTCGACTTCGTCGACCCGTTTCGGGTAGATCAGTTGATCGCCATCGTCGAGACGGATGTTGCGGGCGAAGCCGACTTCCACCGCCACCGGATCGAGATCGGCGATCTGCCGCCCGGTCACCGGCATCTGCCGGACCTGCTCGGCCAGGCGCTGGGCCAGCGCCGCACGGCTCGGCTTGTCGAAGAGCATGGCCATGCGCGTCAGCACATCCAGATCGAACAGCACGCCGACTTTGAGTCGCGTCTGCTCTTCCAGCAACGACTGACGCAACAGGACGCCCGCCAGCCAGTAGCCTTCGGCATTCGGCACGGCTTCGCCTATCACATCGCGCAAACGTCCGCCCGCCGGCAATTCGATCGGGCCCGGGTTGGCGACATCACCGCTGACGATGACCGCTGCATCGCTGCCACCGGTGAGCAACATCAAGCACGCCGACAGCGCTCTGAGCCGCTTCACGGCAGATGCCTGCTGTCAGGGGTCAGCTGCACGATCCTGACCCGCAACTGCGAGGTCAGTTGCTGCTCACTCTGCACAATGAAACCGTCCACCGGATCGACCCAGTAACGATTGGTCGCGCGCAGGCCGATGGCTGGCGCGTCAATCTGCTCATCGACACGCAGCACGGTGTATTCCTTGTCGAGAATCTCGAGGGTTTCCAGGGATTTTCGGGAGAAGCGGCTGTTGAGGATGATCCCGACTTCCTGGCCCTTGTAGAGGTCGATCCAGCGGCGGCTGGTGTAGCCATCGGTGATGCGATGCAGGCCCTGTTTGAACGGCGAGTCATCGGACAGACGCGTGCCGTCCAGATCGCCGTCCACGCCCAGGCCGACAGTGCGCATGGCCAGGCCGTCGCGCATCAGCAGCACCTGCTTGCCGGAGGCGACCCAGAACTGCAGGTCCTCGCGCTCGCGCACCAGCGCCAACACCCCGGAGCCGGACGGCGTGGTCAGTTTGAGTTGGGGATACTTGACCCCCGCGACCTGCTCCGCCGACACGTCCAGTTCATCCGGCCCGATGACGGCGGACTTGAGGTTGTTCAACGAAGCGCTCATCAGCGGATTGCAGCCACTGAGCAACACGGCCGCCATCAGGCACACGCCCACTTTCAACGTTTTCACAGTCGGCGGCCTTATTTGCTGTTGTTACTGTATTCGCTCCAGTTCTTCGCAGCGGAAGCCCCCGTCCCGACAATCGATGCCGATGGCACCAACTGGCTGATCAGGCGATTCCAGCGAGTCACGTTGGCAGGCCCGACATAGACCACGTCCTGAGGCCGCACTTCGAAGTGCGAGGCGAGCGCCATGGCGGTCGGCGATTCGGCTTCCAGCTGATAGATTTTCGCCGGCTCCACGTCGAGGTTTTCCACCCCGCGAATCACGTACACGGCGTTGCCGTTGGAGGTGGTCTGGCTCAGGCCACCGACCGAACCGAGCACGTCGGACAGGTTCATGGTGGCAGTCTTGAAGCTCAGCGCACGGGGCTGGTTGACCTCGCCCATCACGTAGATGCGCTTGTTGTCGTTGTACGGCAGATACAGTTGATCGCCTCCCTTGAGGTAGACGTTCTGCAATTCGGAATCCTGCTGATTGAGCGCATCGAGATTGAGCGGATAGACCCGCCCGTTGCGCGTCAGCATCAGCCCCGACAGGTCGGCATTGTTGGTATCGACACCGGCCGAACCGAGGGCCTCGACCACGCTCAGCGGGTTGGTCGAAATCGCCTGGGGGCCGGCCTTGGTGACGGCGCCCGAGACCACGACTTTCTGGCTGGCGAAACGCAGCACCGCGACATCCACTTGCGGCTCGGCAATGAACGCCGAGAGGCGTTGCTCGATGTCCGAACGCAGTTGCTGGATGGTTTTGCCGGCGGCCTGGACTTCTTTGATGTACGGGTAATACAACGTGCCGTCGGAGCGCACCAGACGACCGTTGGCATCGATCTGCTGTTGCGCACCCGAAGGGGCGGTCAGCTCGGGGTGATCCCAGACCGTGATGTACAGCACATCGTTGCTGCCGATGCGGTATTCGGCCGGGGTCGCCAACAACTCCGCCGGCACCGACTCACGCTTATACGTAGCGCGGTTCATGGCGATGAGCTTGGGGGTGATCGGAATGAGCTCGACCCGGCTGCTTTCGCTGGCGCCCTGGCGCGTGATGCTACTGGTGCTCAGGTACTGGCCGGGGGAGAACATGCAACCTTGCAAAGCGATACTTGCCAACAATAAAAGAGAAAAACGACGGGTCATAATGGCACTACGCTATTCAAGGGCGAATCCAAAAACAAAGTCACCCGACTTTCGTCGGGCGACCCTGTACTGCACCAACAGATACTTCAGTTAGTTGTGCGTGCCGGTTGTACCCGTGGTACCGGTGGTACCCGTTGTACCGCCGTTGGCACTTCCACCACTGTTGGACGCCGCTACAGCACTGGCGACCATGGCAGTACTGGCAGCAGGCGCTGTAGAAGCCGCAACACTGCCAGATACATTGGTCACTGCTGTAAGCGGCGCTTCAGCTGCGGAGGCCCAGTTGCTCAACATCGTCAACAGGGCGATCGCCATCACTTTCTTCATATCAACTCCTTTCTAACATCGCACCTGAACATCGGGTGTTGGTTAGAGGTGGTAGAGTTCAAGTCGCAAAAAGCGCGAACAAGATCCGTTGTTCTTTCACAGTCTTACGCAACTGATAAAAGTCGAACGGCAGGTTTATATCTACGGACTTGCAAAAGGCATTGCCAGTCTAATTTCCCGACGATATCTAACAACCTGACTGAAACTAACATTGCACTAAAACGCCATCATCCCTGATAACCCCGGGGATGATTCGATTGCCAGCGCCAGGTGTCGGTGACCATGTCCTGCAAGTTGCGTGTGGCTTTCCAGCCGAGTTCCTTGGCGGCCTTGGAGGCGTCGGCCCAGCTCTCGGCAATGTCCCCGGAACGCCGTGGCATTACCCGGTAAGGCACCGGCTGCCCGCAGGCCTGCTCGAAGGCCCGCAGCACCTGCAACACGCTGTAGCCGTCGCCGGTGCCGAGGTTCCAGGTATGAATGCCGGTACGGTCGGCGATGGTTTGCAGGGCTTTCAGGTGCCCGTCCGCCAGATCCACTACATGGATGTAATCACGCACGCCGGTACCGTCGACCGTCGGGTAATCATCGCCGAAGATCGACAACTCCTTGAGGCTGCCGACCGCCACCTGGCTGATGTAAGGCACCAGATTGTTCGGAATGCCGTTGGGGTCTTCGCCCATCTGGCCGCTGTGATGCGCGCCGATCGGGTTGAAGTAGCGCAGCAGCGCAATGCTCCAGCGCGGTTCGGACTGGCACAGGTCGCGCAGCACGTTCTCGACGATCAGCTTGGACTGGCCGTAGGGATTGGTCGGAGTGCCGGTCGGGAAATCCTCGCGGATCGGCATCTGCGCCGGCTCGCCGTAGACCGTGGCAGACGAGCTGAACACCAGCCGGAACACTCCCGCCGCTGCCATCGCCTGGCACAGCGTGATGCTGCCGCTGACGTTGGTTTCGTAGTATTCGAGCGGCTTGCGCACGCTCTCGCCGACAGCCTTGAGCCCGGCGAAGTGCAGCACGGCATCGATGGCGTGCTGCTGGAAAATCCGGTCCAGCAGGGCCCGGTCACAGACATCCCCGCGAATCATCAGCGCACTTTTGCCGCAAATGGCTTCCACCGCGTGCAAGGCGGCGTCGCTGCTGTTGCAAAGATTATCCAGAACTACAACTTCATAACCTGCTTCAAGTAGTGCAAGTGTGGTGTGCGAGCCGATATAGCCGGCGCCACCCGTTACCAGAATCTTCATAGCGCGGTCCATAAGTGGGAAAAGTGCCAACTCGCGTGTCAAGCGCTGTTTGTTTAATGTGTGTCTTGATTCACACAAACAGCGCGACAACAACCAGAAACAAAAACAGTTCAATCACTGGCTATAAATATTTTTACAAGCCAAACTGTATTGCCTGGTACTTATTAGCACTCCCGCGCATTCATCACTATCAACGGATGCCGACTAAAAATAACCAATAAGTGTCAAACCGACATCTCATAACATTGTCGTGTTTTACACTCATTGCTATTTGCCACTCATCTCCCGAGTCAGGTATTAAAGTACAGCTTCAATAACTTGCAACCTTTCGTTATTGCAATAAACGATGGCAGTGCGCCATGAATGACCAGGAAACTTTTATGATCCGTAAATGTTTGTTCCCCGCTGCCGGTTATGGCACGCGTTTCTTGCCGGCCACCAAAGCCATGCCCAAGGAAATGCTGCCGATCGTCAACAAACCGTTGATCGAATACGCCGTTGAAGAAGCACGGGACGCCGGCCTGCAACACATGGCCATCGTCACCGGACGGGGCAAGCGCGCACTGGAAGACCACTTCGACATCAGCTACGAACTCGAACACCAGATTCGCGGCACCGAGAAAGAGAAGTTTCTGGCCGGCACTCGCGAGCTGATCGACACCTGCACCTTCTCCTACACCCGTCAGGTGGAAATGAAAGGCCTCGGCCACGCGATTCTCAGCGGCCGCCCGTTGATCGGTGACGAACCCTTCGCCGTGGTGCTGGCGGACGACCTGTGCCTGAACCTCGAAGGCGACGGCGTACTGACGCAGATGATCGAGCTGTACAGGAAATTCCGCTGCTCGATCGTCGCCATCCAGGAAGTCCCGCGCGACCAGACCCACAAGTACGGAGTGATCGCCGGCGAGGCGATTTCCGAGGGCATCTACCGGGTCAACCACATGGTGGAAAAACCGGCCCCGCAAGACGCACCGTCGAACCTGGCGATCATCGGCCGCTACATCCTCACGCCGGACATCTTCGACCTGATCGCCGACACCGAGCCGGGCAAGGGCGGCGAAATCCAGATCACCGACGCCTTGATGAAACAGGCGCAGAACGGTTGCGTGCTGGCCTACAAGTTCAAGGGTCTGCGCTTCGACTGCGGCGACGCCGAGGGTTACCTGCAGGCGACCAACTTCTGCTACGACAACGTTTACCTGAAGGGCCGCTGAGCGGCCCCCACTGATTCATTGCAGCACGCACATCCAACGAGGCAACCATGAACATTGCACAACATTCCGCAGAGATTGAACGTGAGGTGGACAACCTCGGGGTGATGAGCTGGTTATCCCGCCATCAGCCATTGCCCAGCGCCAATGGCCCGTGGCTGGGCACCCTGCTGCTGGTCGACCGCCTCGGCGTGTTTCCGTCGTCCGGGGACATACGCCGACCGATGCGTGATCCGTATCCCCTGCTCGCCCACCTGAAACGGATCTACGGCGAACAGGCGCTGGAGGTCGATGACCGCGACGGCCTGAAAGTGATTTTCAGCGACTGGCGTTTTCGCGTGCGGATTTGCTGCAACGACCCGGCGATCATCGTCAACGTGGAAACCCGTTGCGTGACGCAGTTGATGCCGCAGAAAACCGCAGAGCTGCTGAGCCATCTGGATCTGTTCGACAACTGACGGCTACTTCGAAGTCTCGCCACAGCTGTCCTGTGGCGAGACTTTTTGCTGTCCGCCCACGACCCAACGATAGAAGTAATCGGCAATCACCCGCCCGCCCGTGGCCGGCAGCGGATGAATCTTGTCCGGCCCGATCATGGCCGCTGCGTAGCGTTTGACGTCCGTACCGAACGCGCATTGCAGATTGGCGTAACCCAGACGCTGCTCACGGGCCCAGGGCTCGATGACCTGCGCATAAGCCGACATCGGATAGGCGCTGGAGCGGGTGGTGTCCTGACGCAGGATCAGGTTGATGCTCGCTGCCGGTTGTATCTCGCGGAGCATGCCGACCAGCCCCTGAACATTCTGCAGATACTGCTCAGGCTTTACGCCAAAACCCTGGTCGTTGCCACCGAGCATGATCAGGTAAATGTCTGCGGGGATCTTCGACACCACGGCTTTCCACTGCGCCTGCCAGCGCGCATCGTCGTGATAGAAATCAGCAGATGCCGCACCCGACGCGGCCAGTTTCGATACCCGAACCCCGTTCTGATCGTTACTCAGCCACAGGCCGAACAAGGTCGGCGCACCCTTCAGCACTTCCAGTCTGAAAGACCAGTCGGTCGCGGCCGACGTGCCAGGTAAAGGGACTTTCTGTACGCCCTCGCCCGCGAGTTTCAACGGCTGCCAGTCGGCGGAGGGTGACCAGCGATAACGCAACTCACTGGACTCACCGTTGCCGAGGTAAAGCAGTTTCGCCTGAGTGACCGCGGTGTTGATGGCAGGCGTCGGGCTGGCCTCGACTTGCAGCCAGGCGCCGGGGCGGCCGGTCACGGTGCGGCTGTCGGGGCTGGCCTGGCCGAGGCCGGAGACCTGCCAGTCGCCGCCGAAGTATTTTTCGCTGCTGCGGGTGTACTTGAAGTGCGTGCCGCCCAGCGCTGCACCGTGGTTGAAGCCGACGTAGCCCGGCCCGGCAAACCCGACCTCCCCGGCCACGCGCTGCACCAGTTTGTTCAGGTAGAAATCCTGCCCGGCGCTGTAGCTGTCGCCGATCACCGAGATCGACAACACCTTGCCGGCCTTGCCTTCGCGCCACTGGCCAAAGCGCTCGCGAGCGTCGCCGATTTGCACCACCGACGCCGCCACCGGCGGCACATCATCAACAGCCAGCATGGATCGCTTCCTTCATCGGGTCTGCGCCACCGGAGCGATGGTTGCCGCCGGTTTCTTTTTCGTCGCCGCACGTTCGCCGAGAAACAGCACGGAAGTGAAGTTGAACCGACTGAAAATCATCGACAACACCACAGGCCCGAGCAAACCAAATGTCAAACCGCAGAACACCAGCACGCTTTCGTCTTTCACACCCAGGCGGCCGAGGATCGAACGCGACGTAGCGGCGAACAATACGTGAAACAGGAAAATCGCGTAGGAGTAACCGCCAAGCCAGGTCAGCGCCTTCGAGCGCATGTCACTCGACAGCAATGCGATGCACGACACGCAGCCCACCGCCAGGCCAATCAGGCTGCGGCGGTCGACGATCAGCTCGCGGTCCACCGACGCCACGTACAGCAACGTCAGCGAGATCAGCACAAACACCAGCGGGCCGATCACCTTGAACGTCTGCTTCAGCTCGCTGACTTTCTCCTGACCGATCATGCCAGCCACGAAGAACGGCAGCAGATAAATCGCCCCGTTGATACCGAATGCGTCCAGCGGAAACGGCGGCAACAGGAACACCGCCGCCGCGAACGCGAACAACAGATACAGGCGCGTCGGTGTACGCAGCAGCCCGCGCCATTCCAGCAGGCCGACGAATATGAAAATGATGAACACCGCCTGCAGGAACCAGAAGTGGTTGATCGGCACATAGAACGACAACAGCGCATCCATCACGCTGACGTCCTTGTTCACGCCCGGCCCCACCGCCTGCAATACTGAGAACGGCACCCCCACGCAAAACAGCGGCACGATCAGCCGCCGCACCTTGCCGCTGAAGAACGCGGAAAAGTCATTGCCGCGAATCTTGTAGAGGGAATAGATGTAGCCGGAGATGAAGGTGAACAGCGGCATGCGCACGTACACCATCGAATCGGCGATCACCCGGAACGGCGAGCCGATGTCGATTTTCAAACCGCCGCCCAACGGCCCGATCACGTGATAAAGCACCAGCAACAGGCACGCCAGGCCACGCAGGGTTTCGATCTCCAGGGACTTTTTCTTGCTCGACATAAAGCACCCGCCTCAATTCAGAATTCTTGATTCAACCTTCACCGGTTTGTTCGCCCGCAGCATCAAGCCCAGGCCCACGAACAGCACCGGCACCACCATCGAAAAGTGCCGGGCGAACGAACCGAAGTCCGGTTCGAACAAGCCTTGAACCAGCAGGAATGCCAGCGGAATCGCGATCAGTTCCTTGGGTTTGGTCTGGATCGGCGCGCCCTTGTAATCGGTCGAGGTGATGACTTTGAACAGCAGCAGCGCGGTCATGATCATCAACGCCACGAAGATCACCTGGCCCGGCCCGGACAGCAGGATCAGCTCTACGGGGAACGACAAGCGGAAGAAAATGATCATCGAGTCCAGGGCCTGCGAGACGAAGTCGCTGCCGCTGAGCCACGACACGATCAGCGATTTGGACCCCTCCTCGCCCGCCGTGCGCAGTTCGTTGTTGCTGGCACGAATCGACGACACCGGAAAGCCCAGCGCCAGTTGGATCGCCATCGCAACCGCCAGGTAGAACAGGAACAGCATCAGGAAGAAGGTGGTGCGCGAGACGTACTTTTTCATCACGCAGACGCCGACCCAGGACAGCGAAAACAGAATCCAGTAGGGCCGGATCAGCACGCCGTAGATCACCGCCGAGAGGAAAAATCCGCCGCGATATTTGCGTGTCAGCGAGCTGAACAGAATGCTCAACACCGCCACCGACACGATGATTTCCTTGGTCAGGTTTTCCAGGAAAAACGAACGCACGATGCCCCACAGGCACAGGGTTCCGAAGATGGTCAGCGGCATGCGCCGGAACACCACCACGGGAATCGCCGTGAGGAAAAAGTTGCAGAACATCCCGTAGGCCCAGGCGTTGGTCAGGTTGATCCCGGTGGGCCGCAGCAGGAACGCCGAACACTCGTAGGACGAGCGATCCGGCGAGAACGGGTTCCAGAAATTACAGTTGTCGGCCCGGGCATAGGACGACCACAGGGTCATCGCATCCGGGCCCGGATCGCGCGGCACCAGTAGCGGCATGGCCACGGACAGAAACAGCCCGGTGAACAGGATCAGGAACGACAGCGACGAATCGAGACGGCGACCACGAAACTCGATGCACGGCAGTTTCAGGCCCATGACACGACAGCCTTTTTCGCCCGCGTGGCACGGGTCAGCAGCGCAATCACGCCGAGCTGCACGATGATCGCAAACACGTTGCCCCAGGCCGCGCCGTAGATCGAATAATGCTTGATCAGCAGGTAACTGACCGGCACTGAAACCAACAGACAAATAGCCGCGCTGGCGAGGGATACCCGACTGTTTTTCGAAGCGATCAACCCGCCCCAGACGATGTCGCCAATGGCACGCAGGGCGAAGGAGAAAATCAGCACGCCGAGGATGCCGTTGTCCGGACGCGGAACACTGGTGGCGACGTAATCGAGCACCACGTTGAAAAACAGATAAATGCCCACCGCGACCGCCGCCGACACCACCAGCGAACGCGCGACCCATTTGTTCACGAACAACTGCCGGACCGTGAACGGTTGCTGATCGGCCTGATAACGCTTGGCGAGCAGCGGAATGCCGACCACCGCCACCACCGCGTAAGACAACGCCTGCAAGGTGTTGGCCGCCGACCACGCATACACGTATTTACCGAGGCTGGCGTAGGGCTCAAGATCGATGATCAGAAAGCGCTCGGCGTACTGACTTAGCGCGATCAGGCCCGTGCCGAGGTAAAACGGCAGCCCGGCTTTCCACACTGCGGCGGTGGCTAGCGTCCCCTCTTCCCGCCCGCGATGAACGTTCACCACGATCAGGTAACCGGCGACGATCACCAACACGTTGGCGATGACCCACAGCCACAACACGCTGGCGATTGCCGACACCCAGCCGAGCGCCATTCCGCCCACCGCCAGCAACGCCCAAAGTCCGGTCTTGATGAAAAACAGCAGCGCACCCGCCGTGGCTTTCTGTGCGGAAAACACGAACGAGTTGATCTCGAACGACAGGTGTTCGGTGAGCAGCACCAGCGTCACGCAAGCGATCAGCGCGGTGGTTGCCTCCACCGACTGGAACAGTGAATAAATCACCACCGTCAGCACCGACAACGCCAGGCCCACGGCCAGGTACAGCAGCAGCACCTTGTCCACGACCCGTCGCGAACTGCCGCCCACGCTGATCAGCCGATTGATTTCGGAACTGAAACCGACGCTGTAGAACTTCGACGCGATCAACGACGCCGCGACCACCACGCCGTAAAAACCCAGCGCCTCGTAACCGAGGTAATGGGTAATGGCGAGCACCAGCAAGAACTTCGCGCCCAGTGCCCCGCCCCGCAGCAACAGCCGGAATATCATCGAATGACGCCCTTGATGATGTCGTCCATGGCCACGGTTTTCGCCTCGATCTCACGGCAGGTGTCGGTCAGGCGTTTGCCGAAATTCGACAGCGCGTCAGGCGCGTAAACCGTGTCGATGATGGTGTCGACATTGATGTCGCCGCCGTTGATGACCCAGTCTTCGACGCCCATGTCCTGATAGGCGCCGAAGCCTTTGCGCTCGTAGCTGATGTGGTACGCCGGCACACCCGAGAGCAGCGATTCGATCGCGCCGTGCAGGCGCACGGAAATCACCAGGTCCGGTTGGTATTTGGCCAGCGTTGCTTTCAGCGGCAGCAAGTCTTCGGTGATGCCCAGTTCGCGATAGAACGCGCCGTCATCGTTACCGCGCACGGCGCTCTGTACGGCGCAGACCACTTTGCTTTTGTTCTTCAAGCGCTGCAGCAGCACTTTCAGGTTGGCCACGTAAGCAAGTTTCTTTTCCTTGCTCCACGCCGGTGGTTTGCGCAGCACCACGCACACCGTGGCCGGCGTCGAGGCGCAGCGGGTGAACTTGGGTTGCTGAAGGATCTTGCCGGCCAGCGCCTGCACCGCGAGGTCCGGTGCGCGGTAGACATTCTCGCAAGCATCGAACAGCGCCGAGGAACGGTTATCGCGCACGAACACCGCGTCGGCGCTGGCGTAGTGGCCGACGATCTTGTCGCTGTCGCCGTGGAACGGCCCGATGCTTTGCGGCAGATACACCGACGGCACTTTGCTGAGGATCGCGGTTTCCAGCTGCTTGGCGTGGCCGAGTTTCAGCTTGATGTGCTCGAAGGCACTTTTCGAACGCATGTAGCCGCCGCCGACGCCGACGATCAGATCGGTTTTCTTCAACAGATCCGCCAGCCCCGCGTAGGACTGGTTGAGGAACACCGCTTCTTTGACTCGGCCCAGGCCCTTGGCCGCCATCACCGGCGCGTCGAAGCGCGGGTGCGGCAGGTACTTGAAAGAGTCCGGATCGGAAGCCACGACACTGATCGCGGTGTCTTCGCCAAAGTTGCGCTGCACCAGCGCAATGGCCAGATCGACCAGCAGACCATCGCCGGAATTGGAGGCACTGTAGCCATGCAAAATCGTTACGTTCATGAGCGGAGTTCTACTTAATAAGAGGGAGCGGAATACACGTCGTAGGTTTGGCGGATCATCAACGCGGCGCTGAAACGCTCACGGACGATGCGCCGACCTTCGATGCCGAGGGCCGACAACGCAGGCTTCTGGATTTTCTTCAGGCGATCGGCCAGCGCCTGGTGATCACCGGCGGGGAACACGTAACCGGACACACCATGGGTGACCAGTTCGGGCAACGACGTGCAGTCGCTGGCAATCACCGGCAGGCCCAGCGCCATGCCTTCCAGCGGCACCATGGCAAAGCCTTCCCAGCGGCTCGGCACGATCAGCGCATCGGCTTTCTGATACAGCGCGTGCACTTCGGTTGGCGTCACCCAGGGCAGGTATTCCACCCCGTCCAGCGGCGGACATTCGACGACGTCCTCGTTCACCGCACTGCCCACCACCGTCAGTTTCAGGTCGCTGCGTTTTGCTTCGCTGTAGGCCTTGAGCAATACGTCGAAGCCTTTCTGGTAGTCGAGGCGACCGACGAACAGCAGATGAATCGGTGCCGGATCGTTGGCCTTGCGTTCTTCATGCTTGTGATCGATGCCGTTGTAGATCAGCGTCATGCGCTTGCGCTCGATGCCAAACTTTGCGGCCTTGTCCAGTTCGAACTGGCTGACGCAAATGATCTTGTCCGTGACCTTCTGCAGCACCCGCTCGATCCACGCATAGACTTTCTGCTTGATCGGCGAGCTTTCCATCAGGAACGAAAACGCATGGGGGCAGTAGACGATTTTCGGCTTGCGCCACGGCCGCAGGAGCACGCACACGCAACGGCCGATCACCCCGGAAAAGGTGCTGTGCAGATGCACCACATCGGGTTTTTCCTTGAGCAGGACCCGCGCCAGTTGCCAGGCAAAACGCAGCAGCGACGGCACATTCCGCCCGCTTCGGGCGAAGGTGCGGATCTGCTGTGCATCGATGCCGTGCAGTTCTTTCTTCTGGTCGAGCGGGACCAGATACACCAGCTCATAGCGCCCGTCTTCCGGAGCCGCCGAAATCGTGCGGATGACCGTCGCCACCCCACCTTTGATCGTTTCCGCCACGTGCAGTATTTTTTTCACAACCCACCCACTTTCATGCCTGTAAGGACCGTCGCTGAATTTCAGGACTGGTCGGACGCGTATTCGTAGTTGTAATAGCTGCCGTTGCCGTAATAGCTGGCCGCACGCTTCTCGACGCCGTTGAACACCGCGCCCTTCAACTCGATACCGTTCTGGGCGAAACGACGGATCGTCATTTCGATTTCCTTGGCCGGGTTCACCCCGAACCGCGCGACGATCAGGCTGATGCCGGCTTCGCGACCGACAATCGCCGCATCGGTCACGGCCAGCAGCGGTGGAGTGTCGATGATCACCACGTCATAGCGCTCGCTGAGTTGCGCCAGCAGTTCGCGGAAATTGGCGTGCATCAACAGTTCGGAAGGGTTGGGCGGAACCTGGCCACGGCTGATGAAGTGCAGGTTGTCGACCTCGACCTTGTTGATCGCCTGATCGAGGGTGCAGCGCTTGACCAGCAGATCCGACAAGCCGTTGGTGATCGGCGTGTTCAGCGTCTTGTGCAGATGCCCCTTGCGCATGTCGGCGTCGATCAGCACCACGCGCTGCCCGCTCTGGGCCATGACCGCCGCGAGGTTGGAAGAGACGAAGGTCTTGCCGACCTGCGGGCTCGGGCCGGAAATCATGATGCGGTTGTTGGTCGAATCCAGCGCCGCGAAGTGCAGGCAGGTGCGCAGGCTGCGGATCGATTCGATGGACAGGTCCGTCGGGTTGCGCAGGGCCAGCAGATACGCCGGCGTGTCCGCCGCGACTTTGGCCCGGACTTTTTTGCTGTCCTCTTCCTGTTGCAGAGCGCTGTAGGGAATCGACGCGTAGACCGGCAAGCCGAGCTGCTCGATGCCTTCCGGCCCTTCCAGGCCCTTGCTCAGGGATTTACGCAACAGCACCAGCGCCACGCCGACGAAGGCGCCGAGGAAGGTGGCGATCAACACGATCAGGGCTTTTTTCGGTTTGACCGGGCTGGTCAGGTCGACATCCGCCGTATCCACCAGACGCACGTTACCCACAGCACCGGCGCGAACGATGTCCAGCTCTTGGGATTTGTTCAGCAACTGGGTGTAGATCTGCGAGGCGACTTCGACATCGCGGGTCAGATTGAGCAGTTCCTGCTGCGTGGCTGGCAGGTCCTGAACCTTGCCTTCCAGCGAGCGCTGTTGCTGGGTCAATTCGCCAATCTGGGTCATCAGCGCGCGGTAGGCCGGGTGCTGTTTGGTGAACTTGCGATCCATCTCCGCCTGTTGCAGTTTCAGCTCGGAAATCCGTGTTTCGAGCGCCACGGACTGGCCGAGCACCGATTGGGTTTCCATGGAGATGTTCACGGTCTTGCCGTGGGTCTGGTAGGCGTTGAGCGCATCGCTGGCCTTGGCCAGATCACGCTTGACCTGCGGCAACTGGCTTTGCAGGAAGGCCAGGCTTTGCGCCGCTTCGGCGGAGGTGCGGCGCACGTTCTGATCGACGTACAGCGCGGCGATCTTGTTGAGGATCTTCACCGCTTCGGCGGCGTCGCTGCTGGCCAGGGCCAGGCGGATGATGCCCGACTCCTTGCCTTGCTCGGAGATGTCCAGCGCGTCCTGATAACCCTGGATGGTCACGATGCGCGGGTAGCGCACCACTTCGAAACGTGTCCCGGGGTTGGCCAACAGTTGCGCGACCTGCCCTTCTACGCCGTCCTGGGCGAAGGCTTCGCCCGCCACGCCTTCTACCAACAGGTTGTCGTTGTCGTCCAACAGCTGAAAGCGATGTTGTTCGCCGGCAATCAGGGTGAGTTTCTTGCCCAGCAGTTCCTTGGGCAGATTGAGCTTCGCAAACTCCAGACGCTCACCGCCCCAGGCGTAGCTGCTCAGGCCGAAACGCGGCGGCGCGACGCTGAGTTCGGTCTCACCGCGATAGCGCCGGGAGAGAAAGCCGCCGATCAGTGGAAAGGTGTTGGGGGTGACGTCGATATCCAGGCGCAGATCGTCGACCGTCTTGCCGATCACTGCGCGGGATTTGATGATGCCGATTTCGGTCACCGACGGCGATTGCCCGCCGAGCATGCTGTTGAGGTCGGAAAAACCGAGCATGTCGTTCTTTTTCGGTTCGACCTGCACCAGCGCGTTGGCCAGATACACCGGCGTGGCCAAAATCGCATAGGCCACACCGGTCATCATGAACGCGCCGGTGAACGCACCGATCAACCACTTCTGATCGATCAGGCTGCCGAAGATGCCGAGAAGATCAATACTGTCTTGATCATTTTCACGGGTGCCGATTACTGACGGTAACTGCATAAGTCTTTCTTACCATTCACTGAACTGAAGAATATTCATCAACGCGCCAGGCGTTGCGCCCATGAGATAACAGCATCTTCAATCAATGCATGGGCATGAATAAAAGCGGCTTGCCCCTGACGATACGGGTCCTGTATTTCTCGTTCGCTCTGCCACTTGCCCAGCAGAAACACTTTGCCCCTGGCGTGAGAGGCAATCTTCAGTACTTGATTAACATGTTGTTTTTCCATGACCAGAATCAGGTCTGATTCATTGACGATGTCCGCTGTCAGTTGCCGCGCCGTGAACCCTTCGGCACTGTGTCCGCGGTCTTCCAGCACCTGGCGCGCGGTCGACTCCATGCCTTCGCCGACCCGTGCAGACAGGCCTGCGGAGGTCACGCTGATCGCCGAGGGTGTCAGTGCATTGCGCAACAGAAGTTCCGCTGTCGGACTTCGGCAGATATTGCCTACGCAAACGACAAGAATCTTTTTGAACAAGGTTTACTTTCCCGTGTAATGTCAATCGGCCAACATGCCTTGCACATTCGAATGAACCCGCAAGACCTTCCTTCACTCGGAAATAGATTCACCCTTAATACCGATGCATTAAGTACCACGGCCTCTAAAAGTCCCCCAACCAGAATTACCGGACTAAAAATAACTGTGATTTTCGGGCGAAAGTTTTCCGACAAAAAATAACATTCGTGCACTTAGCCTCTTTATTGCCCTCGAAACCTGTGTAACGAGATAACCCTTCGCTAGATGTCATTCTCATCAGGAGAGCCGACATGAAATCAGCACATCTCAAACATCTTGGTGCCGCCGCCCTGTTGATGCTCAGTGCTACCGCGCAGGTTCACGCCAGCACGTTGTTCCCGTCACTGCCCGCCAGAACCATCGGCGTTCAGGTCAAGATCCAGAACTTCACCCCGGCCGACGCCGAGCAGATCAAGGCGGCCGGATTCAGTTTCGTGCGCTTCGGCGTGTGGAGCGACAGCCTCGGCGCCAAGGCCTATCAGAAACAGATCAGCGATGCGTTCGCGGCGGCGCGAGCCGCCGGATTACCAGTCTTGATGACTGTGCGCGCCACCAAGCCGTTGACCGGCGACCTGACAACCGCCGGTGAAGCGTTCGCCAACGCGGTGAGCGGGCTTGAGCAAGCATGGAGCACACAACTGGTGGGGATCGAAATCTGGAACGAGCCGGATCTCGACACCTACTGGCCCACCGGAGACTTCAAAAACACCTTCGTGCCGTTCATGACGGCCATGTGCAAGACGCTGCAGGGCAAACCGCAATCGACGCCTCTGGTAGGCTTCGGTTTTGCCCGCCCGCCGACGGCCGGTTCCGCCTCGACCGTGGCACTCAACAGCATTCTCGGCACCTATCCTGAGTGCCTGGACGCCATTTCCTACCACCCCTACGGCATGACCGCGACACAGATCAGTAACGCGCAGAACTTCATTCAGCAAAACTTCCGTCTGCCGGGCGTCATCAGTGAATGGGGCATCTCGGCGCTCGCTTCAAACGGTGGGCCGGAAGGGCAAGCCAGTAAAATCTCCGCGTTCATCGCCGATGTTAAAAAACTCAACATTCCGCTGACGTCGATTTATGAATGGAAGAACAGCGAGTCGGGGAGCAACGACCGGGAGAAGAATTTCGGCCTGCTGACCTCCGATGGCCAGCCGAAACCGGCACAGGCGGCGGTCTCGACGCATTTGAACGCCGATTAAGCCGTACAGCGGGTCGGTTGCTTTGAACCTGTGGTTCTTTTTGGCATCGTATTGATCGATAACGCGCCCCGCCTTTCAAACAGCCGTTTTCAGGTTGTTGCCACCGGGGCGCTCGATACGCCGACATGCCCTTGAGTGGCTGTCGGCGCTCGGGTAATGTCACCAGACCCATAGGACAGAGCACGCTCATGACTTCCAAGCTGGAACAACTCAAACAGTTCACCACCGTCGTGGCCGACACCGGCGACTTCGAAGCGATTGCCCGGGTCAAACCGGTCGACGCCACCACCAACCCTTCCCTGCTGCTCAAGGCAGCCGCGATTCCGGCCTACGCCGAACTGCTGAACGCCAGCGTGCGCGACTGCAAGGGCGATGTCGGCCTGGCCAGCGACCGTTTCGGCGTCGCAGTCGGTCAGGAAATCCTCAAGGTCATTCCGGGCCGCATTTCCACCGAAGTGGATGCGCGCCTGTCGTTCGACAAGGACGCGATGCTCAAGCGTGCCCATCGCCTGATCGAACTGTACGACAAGGCCGGCGTCGGCCGTGACCGCGTGCTGATCAAGATCGCCTCGACCTGGGAAGGCATCCGTGCCGCCGAAGTCCTGGAGAAGGAAGGCATCCAGACCAACCTGACCCTGCTGTTCTCCTTCGCTCAGGCCGCTGCCTGCGCCGATGCCGGCGTGTTCCTGATCTCGCCGTTCGTGGGCCGCATCTACGACTGGTACAAGAAGGCCAACGGCAACGACTACACCGGTGCCGACGATCCGGGCGTGCAGTCCGTGACGCGCATCTACAATTACTACAAGGCCAATGACTACAAGACCGTGGTCATGGGCGCGAGCTTCCGCAACCTCAATCAGATCGAGCAACTGGCCGGCTGCGACCGTCTGACCATCAGCCCGGACCTGATCGACAAGCTGGCAGCCGACACCGGTAAGCTGGAACGCAAACTCGCTCCGGGCCATGCCGGCGAAGCGCGCCTGAGCCTCAACGAATCGCAATTCCGCTGGTTGTCCAACGAAGACGCGATGGCCACCGAGAAACTGGCCGAAGGCATCCGTCAGTTTGCCCGTGACCAGGAAAAACTCGAGGCGCTGCTGCAAGCCAAGCTGTAATCGGCCGAGCGCAAATGCAAAAAGGGCGAACCCTCACAGGTTCGCCCTTTTTTGTGCCTCGCGTTCTGGCTGATCAGTGCCGTTCGAGGGCATTCACCAGGTCATGGAAGGCTTCGCGGTTGGAGTCGTTCAGGCCCATGAGGATCTTGTGCGCTTCGAGCACCTTGATCCGCACCACCTCTTCCGACTGATCCTGATCCGGCAGGTCATCGAGGCATTCCGGGCACGGCACGGGATGGTTGACGATATTGAACACCTGCTCGAAACCCATCGACTGCAACAGACGGGTAATGTCCTCGTGGGTGGTGACCACGGTCGGCAGCAGGCCGACCTTCTGCCGCGACAGGATCGACAGCTTGGCCAACAGGCCCAAGGTGGTGCTGTCGATGCTGCGGGTTTCGGTCAAATCGATCACGATCGCGTTGAAATTCAGCGCGGTGAAGATTTTTTCAATAGTCGCATCCAACGCCGAACACAGGGTCAGGCGAACTTCACCGACGAACTTCAGGACGAAGGTGCCGTCCTGCTCGGCGAACTGGATTCTACCGGTACTCATCAAAGATTCCTGCTCAACACCAACAGGGCGATATCATCCGGCATCTCCCCTAGCGTGGCCAATCCAAAAACCTGCCGCAGACCATCCAGGCTGCCGCCCGCCGACTTTACCTTTTGCGGTAAAGCGGCTTCTTTCTCTTTGAGTGTGGGCTCTGGCAAAAGATCCAGAATGCCATCAGACATCAGCGTCAGGCTGAACGTCGGTGGCAGTTCGAGCACGTGGTCTTCGTAGGTGGCTTCATTGAAAAGCCCCACGGGCAGACCGCGCCCCTCGAGGTAGCGAACACTGTCAGGCGTGTACAACACAGGCAACGGCAGATGGCCGCCGATGCTATAGGTCAACAAACCGGTCTCCTCGTCGATGACTCCACCGACCATTGTGACGTGTTTACCCAGCTTACAACTGATCAGCCCCCGGTTGATATGACCGAGGACTTCCGAAGGCTTGAATTCCGGCAGCGTGCCGTTGCGCTTGGATTCGAACAGCAGGCGCGTAGTCATGAACTTCAGCAGCACGGTGACGAACGCCGAAGAGGCGCCATGACCCGATACATCCGCCAGATAGAACGCTACCCGGCGCTCGTCGACCCGGAAGTAGTCGACAAAATCACCCGACAGGTACAGCGACGGGATGATCTGGTGCGCAAACCTGAATTCGTCGATGGCCCATGGACTTTCCGGCAGCATGTTCATCTGCACCTGGCGACCGGCGTTCTGGTCTTCCTGGAGCAGGTTCAGGCTGGCTTCGAGTTCGCGGTTGGCCTTTTCCAGTTTCTCGCGGTAGCGCTGGTTTTCCAGCAGCAGACGCGCACGATCCAGGGCCCGGCGCACGGAGTGCTCGAGCACGGCCAGATCTTCGAGAGGCTTGATCAGGTAGTCCGCCGCGCCTAGGCGCAGGGCCTCGACCGCGTCGTTCATCACGCCGGCGCCCGAGACAACGATCACCGGAGTCTGCGGTGACCGCTCAGTGACCTGACGGATGAGTTCGAGACCGCCCATCTGCGGCATGCGCAGATCGCAGATGACCAAGTCGGGCGTGTCTTGCTCGAATACCTGAAGACCCTGCTGGCCGTTACTGGCCTGCAAGACGCTGAAACCACTGTCTTCCAAATAGGCCGCGAGGCTCGCGCGCACTACTTCGTCATCATCGATTATCAGCAGCGTGGCACTGGTTTTTGGCATGTGGGCAAACGGCGCCAGAATTAGGTTGGCGTAGCAGGCGGGGCAACGGCCCGGCGCAGACTACTGGATTCGCTTTCTAGCCTCTCTGCTGCACCGCTTCGGAGCGTTTGCCCCGCACACGGTTGCACCAGAGGTGCCCTTCTAAGGCGCAGACGGTACTCCCATCCTTCGAGCGTTTCAAGCATGCGCCGATGGTCGCTTGGAGACTTTGTTTGTCAAATCACTCGCAGTTATAAGAACGGCTTCAACCGTAACCCAATCATTGGACGCGCCCACAAAAAAGGCGACCTCGCGGTCGCCCTTTTGTACTGATCAATCGAGATCAGAAATCGTCTTCGACCTGCCCGTCCTTGACCTTGAACTCGCGGTTCTGCAGGTAGGCGTTGCGGATGAAGGTGTACTTGTCGCCGCTGATCAGCTTCTCGCTCGACAGCAGGCTGGCGCGGGTGTCGACGATGTTCAGGCCGAAAATCGAGTTACGCACCGGCACATCGTTGATGTAGCGGTACGGGCCGGTGAAGCTGTCGACGTACTTGGACGGCGCGTCGCGCAGGGTGCTCGGGCCCATCAGCGGCAGCATCACGTAAGGGCCGCTGCCGACGCCCCAATAGCCGAGGGTCTGGCCGAAGTCTTCGTCGCTGCGGTTCAGGCCCATTTTGGTGCCGACATCGAAGAAACCGAGCAGGCCGAAAGTGGTGTTGAAGATCAGGCGAGCGGTGTCGACGCCAGCGGCGGCCGGTTTGGCCTGAAGAATGTTGTTCGCCAGGTTGGTGACATCACCGACGTTGCGGAACATGTTGTGGATGCCGTCTTCCAGGAATTGCGGAGTAACAAATTCGTACCCCTGCGCCAGAGGCTTCAGCGCATAGGTGTCGACGAAATCGTTGAACTGGAAGATCGGACGGTTGACGCTTTCCCAAGGGTCTTCTTCCGTTGCGGCCTGCGCGGCGAACGGCACCAGCATCACGCTGGCACATACACAAAGCTGAGCAAGAGGATGGCTCCAGCGCATAGAAAACTCCTTGGATAGTACGGACGCAGCACCTGGGCCGCGGCGATTAGTGCGTCAGTATAAGACGGAAACGGCGCTTTAGGCAGTTCCCCCCGGTGAAACCCACTGTAGGACGCTTCGTCATTGGCCTGTCATGCAACTGTCACCGACATTGCCTAGCCTGATCGCTATTTCAGGGACGTTTTCCATGCCTCAAGCCGAAGCCTTGCCCCTCGCGGCACCGACGCTGACCGCCGTGCTGTTCGGACTCAGCGGCTGTCTGGTGGACTTCGGCGCCCGCGCCCGTCATCACGCCAGCGTCGGCCCGGAACACGCCGACATCACACCCGGCGCCCTCGACAGCCTGAGCAGCCTGCAACGCCAGCAAATCCCCTGTGCCTGGCTCGATGAACTGTCGACGGCCTGCACTCAAGTCCTGTCATCGGCGCTGCCTGACTGGATCAAACCGTCGCAACATTCGGCAACAATCAATCCGTGGCCGGCGCCCAATGCCTGCTGGCAAGCGTTGATGGGCTTGAATGTCGATCGCCTCGACGGTTGCGTGCTGGTCAGCGGCGAACCGCGCCTGCTGCAATCGGGTCTGAACGCGGGGCTTTGGACCATTGGCCTGGCGTCGTGCGGCTCGCTGTGCGGCCTGGCGCCGGGCGAATGGCAAGCCCTGAGCCAGAAGGAGCGCGAACAGCTGCGCGGCAAGGCGACGGTGCAGCTGTTCGGCCTCGGCGTGCACTCGGTGATCGATCATCTGGGCGAACTCGACACTTGTCTGGCGGACATCAGCCTGCGCCGTCTCAAAGGCGAAAAGCCCTGACCGGGATCATGCAGGTTGGCCAAGAGTGGATTAGTCTTAAGGAGAGACATAGACCTTTGGCGCACGGCTGCGGTCTATGCCAGTGCCTCTCGATAAAAGGAAACAACCATGCCCGCTCAAGAACTGCAGAAACAGCTCAATGCCCTGCGCGAGCAACTGGATCAAAATCCTCCGCTGACCGAAGCCGAGCGCGCTGATCTACATGCCCTGATGGAACAGATCGAACTGGAACTTGAACTGGAAACCAAAACCAAGGACTCCAACATTGCCGATGGCGTAAACCTGGCCGTTGAGCGCTTTGAAGTTGATCACCCCACCATCGCCGGCACACTGCGCAACATCATGAATTCCCTGGTCAGCATGGGCATCTGAAACCCGCGAATGCAAAAAAGCCCTGCCATCACTGGCAGGGCTTTTTCATGTCCGCGAGGCGGGTTACTGACGAACCAGACGATGGTTCGGCAGTTGCACGCTTTCAGTGCTGCGATAAGGGTTGATGTCCAGCCCGCCCCGGCGCACATAACGCGCGAACACCGTGAGTTTTTCCGGCTTCAGCAGGCGCTGCAGGTCGAGGAAGATCCGCTCCACGCATTGCTCGTGGAAGTCCGAGTGCTGACGGAAGCTGACGATGTATTCCAGCAGGCTGGCGTGATCCAGCGCCGCGCCACGGTATTCCACCACCACGCTGCCCCAGTCCGGCTGGCTGGTCACCGGGCAATTGGATTTGAGCAGATGGCTGTGCACGCTCTCCTCCACCACCCGCGAATCGTCGCAGCGCAGCAGTTCAGGACGCGGGTGTTCGTAGTTGCTGACGCTGATATCCAGATCGTCGATGCACACGCCCGGCAGCGCGACAACGCCTTCGGCTTCGACGTCTTTCAGGCTGCGAACCCGCACGCCCACCGGTTTGCCGGCAGCAGCGGACAAGTCCTTGACCAGCGTCGCTTCAAGGCTCGCGATGTCGGCGAAAGGCGTCTGGTTCAGCGAGTTCAGGTAGAGCTTGAACGACTTGGATTCAATGATGTTCGGCGAATCCGCCGGAATGCTGAATTCACCGATCGCCACCACCGGTTTGCCCGACGGCAGCAGCCACGACAGTTCGAAGCAGTTCCAGAAATCCACGCCTTTATACGGCAGGGTTTCGGCGGTCAGGCCCAGCTCGGCCCATTTCGCGGTGCGCGGGATCGGGAACAGCAGGGACGGCGTGTACGTGGCGATGTATTCGCTGGATTTGCCCAGCGGCGAATGTTCGGCTGCGGGATGCATGGCGGAAACCTGACTGAAGAATCAGCGGATTCTACCAGCCTTTGCTCCCGCCTTTGAGTGCTTACTGACTGACTGTCAGTTTGCCGACCATTCCGGCCTGGTAATGCCCGGGAATGTTGCAGGCAAATTCCAGGTTTACCGCTTTGCTGAAGGTCCAGGTCAACTCGGCGGTCTTGCCCGGCTCCACCAGCACGCTGTTGGGGTCGTCATGCTTCATGCCGTGGCCCATCGAGCTGTGATCCATGCCCGCCATGTCGTGGGACATTTCCTTCATGCCGGTCGGCGTGAGCATGCCGCTTTGCTGCATCTGTAACATTTCCTGCTGATGTTTTGCATGCATCGCCGCGTCGCCGAGGTTGAATTCGTGCAGCAACTGGCCTTTATTCACCAGCACGAAACGAACGGTCTCACCGGCCTTGATCTCGATCGCCTTCGGATCAAAGCTCATGTCGCCCATCACCACTTCGATGCTGCGGGTGGCCTTGGCCGCCGGAGCCGGCTGGCCGAAGTCATAGGTGTGCGCCGGCGATGCCCACAGCGGCGAACTGAGCGCCAGCAGACACGCGGCAAGGGCCAGACGATTGCGCAAAAACATAGTCGTACTCCAACAAATCAAGGTTCAGCCTGTGGGAAACTCTAGCCCGCCTGCGCTGGCAGCGACCTGACAGGGAGATTACAACTTTGTCAGGTTGGCGCGCACCGCGTGAGCCCACGGTATAACGTCCTCGTTCCCGCAACCCGAGTCGCCCATGAAACTGCTCATCGTCGAAGACCAACCCAAAACCGGCCAGTACCTGCGCCAGGGCCTGACCGAGGCCGGTTTCAACACCGAACTGGTGGCCGACGGCACCACCGGCCAGCAATTGGCGTTGAGCGGCGACTATGCGCTGCTGATCCTCGACGTGATGCTGCCCGGTCGCAATGGCTGGCAGATTCTGCAAGCGGTGCGCAGCGCCGGTCTGGAAACGCCGATCCTGTTTTTGACCGCCAAGGACACCGTTGAAGACCGGGTTCACGGCCTCGAACTGGGCGCCGACGACTACCTGGTCAAACCGTTCGCCTTCTCCGAATTGCTGGCGCGGGTGCGCAGCCTGTTGCGCCGCGGCAGTTCCACGCCCCAGGAAACCAGTCTGCGCCTGGCCGATCTGAGCCTGGACCTGATCCGCCGCCGGGTCGAACGCAGCGGTCAACGCATCGACCTCACCGCCAAAGAGTTCGCTCTGCTGGAAATGCTTTTGCGCCGCCAGGGCGAAGTGCTGCCCAAATCGCTGATCGCCTCGCAGGTCTGGGACATGAACTTCGACAGCGACACCAATGTGATCGAAGTGGCGATTCGTCGACTGCGTCTGAAGATTGATGACGACTTCCCCCACAAGCTGATTCACACCGTACGCGGCATGGGTTACGTCCTTGAAGAGCGTGCCGACTGATGCGCCGACTGTCCTTGAGCGGTCGGCTGGCGCTTTTGTTCGCCGGCTGCACCGCCGTGGTTTCGCTGGTCGCCGGGGTCGTTTTCAATCGGGCCAGCGAGGGTCACTTCATCGAGCTCGACCAGCAACTGCTCGAAGGAAAACTGCTCAGCGTACGTCAGACACTGCTGAGTGGTAGCGACGCCGCGCACATCACCGATGAGTTGAGCCAACAGGGCGATGTCTCGCTGCGCATCAGCAGCCCTGAGGGACAACGCTGGTTCGGCCGTTCGTTGCATACGCCGGCGAATCTGCCGCAGCAACCCGGTCTGGCCACCATCAGCGACAACGGCACCGACTATCGCCTGCTCAACGCCGCGCTTGAACCGGAAAAACCGGATTCCCCGCAATTGACCTTGCTGCTGGACATCACCCACCACCAGCACTTCCTGCAACGCATGCAGCATCTGATCTGGCTGACCGTCGGCCTGTCGGCGCTGGCCACCGCGCTGCTCGGCGCCTGGGCGGCCCGCAGTGGTCTTCGCCCGTTACGCCGCATGAGTGCGGTGGCCCGTGGGATTTCGGCGCAATCGCTGAATGCCCGACTGCCGGAAGCGCGGATGCCCGCAGAACTCGCGGAACTGGCCCACAGCTTCAACGCCATGCTCGGACGCCTCGATGACTCCTTTCAGCGACTGTCAGCGTTCTCCGCCGACATCGCCCATGAGCTGCGCACCCCATTGTCGAACCTGCTGACCCACACGCAGGTCACTCTCACCCGCCCTCGCCCCCTCGAAGACTATCGCGAAGCGCTGCACAGCAACCTCGAAGAGCTGCAATGGATGGCGCAACTGGTCAACGACATGCTTTATCTGGCCAAGGCCGACCACGGCTTGCTGGTACCCAAGCGTGAACCGCTGGAGCTGGCGGAAGAAGCCGATGCGTTGCTGGAGTTTTTTGCGCCGCTGGCCGAAGACGCTCAGGTCAGCCTGAGCCGTGACGGTTATGGGCGGTTTGCGGGTGATCGCGCGATGTTGCGCCGGGCGCTGTCGAACCTGCTGGATAACGCGTTGCGCTTTACCCCTGCTAACGGCGAAGTACGCGTGCGGGTAGCCGAGCAGGCGAAATCCTTGAGCGTGACGGTGGAGAACAGTGGCGAAGGGATTTCTGCTGAGTTGCTGCCGCGCTTGTTCGACCGCTTCTACCGGGCGGATCCGGCGCGCCAGGAAGGCAGCAGCGAGCATGCGGGATTGGGGCTGGCGATTACTCAGTCGATCATCCGGGCCCATGGCGGGCAGATTCATTGCGAATCGGCTCAGGGCTGGACGCGGTTTGTGATTGAGTTGCCTCGAAGCTGATCGTTCCCACGCTCTGCGTGGGAATGCAGCCCGGGGCGCTCTGCGCCCCTTAAGAGCCGAACGCGGAGCGTCCGTTGATGCATTCCCACGCGGAGCGTGGGAACGAGCATCGCGTGAACTTACGAATAGCGCAACGCGTGCGCCGGTTCGATCTTCGCCGCTCGCCAGGCCGGGTAAACGGTGGCCAGGAAGCTGAGGATGAAGCCCGCCGAGCAGATCAACAGCACGTCGCCGCCCTGCAATTCCGATGGCAGGTTGCTGACGAAATAAACGTCCGAACTGAAGATGTGCTGCCCGGTCACTCGCTCGACCCAGCCCACCATCTCACTGACATTCAGCGCAGCAATCACGCCCAGCACGCCACCGATGATGGTGCCGACGATGCCGATCACCGTGCCCTGCACCATGAAGATCGCCATGATCTGCCGTGGTGTGGCGCCGATGGTGCGCAGGATCGCAATGTCCGCGCCCTTGTCGTTCACCACCATGATCAGTGTCGCGATGATGTTGAACGCCGCCACCGCGACGATCATCAGCAGCAACAGGCCGATCATGGTTTTTTCCATCTTCATCGCGCTGAACAGGCTGCCCTGGGTGTGGGTCCAGTCGTCAGCCTTGAAGTCGGCGCCGAGGCCGCTGGCGATGTCCGACGAAACCTTCGGCGCGGCGTACAGATCCTTCACCGCCAGACGCACGCTCTGCACCTGATTCGGCTCCCAGTGCTGCATGGTCGCGGCGTCGGAGACGTGGATCAGGCCCATGGAACCGTCGAGTTCGGCACCGACCTTGAACACGCCGACCACGTTCAGGCGCTGCATGCGCGGGGTGATGCCGCCCGGTGCGGTGCTGACTTCCGGCACGATCAGGGTAATCTTGTCGCCGACGTTGAGGCGGAAACGCCGGGCAGTGATTTCACCCAGCACTACGCCGAATTCACCAGGCTTCAAGGCATCGAGACGGCCCTGAACAATGTGCTGGGCAACGATCGACACCTTGCCTTCCTGAGCCGGGTCGACGCCGCTGATCTGGATCGGCTGCATCATGCCCTTGTAGGACAGCATGCCTTCCATCTCGGTGAACGGCACGGCGGCGGTCACTTCCGGGTTCTTCATCGCAGCGGCGGCCACTGGCTGCCAGTCGTCGATCGGCTTGACGCCGACGATGGTCGCGTGAGGCACCATGCCGAGGATGCGCGAGCTCATTTCACGCTGGAAGCCGTTCATCACCGACAGCACCACGATCATCGCCAGCACGCCGAGGGCGAGGCCGATCATCGAGGTCATCGATATGAACGAAACAAAGCGATTGCGGCGCTTGGCGCGGGTATAGCGCGTGCCGATAAAGATCGATAACGGTCTGAACATTCGCTGGGGCACCGTATAAAAATAAAAGACTCGACGCCTTTTCAGGCATCGGGTTTCAAGCCGTCAGATGGGGGTCAGGCAACCTTCCTGCAGTTGCAGGACGCGGTCCATCTGGCGAGCCAGGTTCATGTCGTGAGTCACCACCAGAAACGCCGTGCGCATCGAAGTGCTGAGTTCCAGCATCAGATCCTGAATGCCTTCGGCGGTATGGGAGTCGAGGTTGCCGGTCGGCTCGTCGAGCATCACCAGGCCTGGATTGTTGACCAGCGCACGGGCGATGGCCACGCGCTGACGTTCGCCACCGGACAGTTCCGCCGGCTTGTGTTCCAGGCGATGGCCCAGCCCCACTCGCTCCAGCAACGCCGTGGCACGCTGACGCGCTTCCGGGATCGCGGTCTTGCCGATCAGCAGCGGCATGCAGACGTTTTCCAGCGCGGTGAATTCCGGCAGCAAGTGGTGGAACTGGTACACGAAGCCGAGGGCACGGTTACGCAGCAGTCCACGCTTCTTTTCGCTCAGCGCCGACAGTTCTTCACCGTCGAGCCAGACACCGCCCTTGGTCGGCGTGTCGAGACCGCCCAGCAGGTTGAGCAAGGTACTTTTGCCCGAACCGGATTTGCCGACGATCGCCACCCGCTCGCCTGGATGCAGTTCCAGTTGCAGGTTGGCCAGCACTTCCACCGACTCCGGGCCTTCCTCGTAGGATTTGCCCAGGTTGCGGCAGCTCAAGATTGCTTTTTCACTCATGCCCGACTCACTCATAACGTAGCGCCTCCGCCGGCTGGGTGCCCGCGGCACGCCAGGCTGGATACAGGGTGGCGAGGAAACTCAGGACCAACGCAGCGGCGCAGACCATGACCACGTCCTGGCTCTGCACCTGCGACGGCAGGTAATCGATGAAATACACGTCAGCGTTGAGGAATTTGTGTCCGATCACGCCTTCGAGGGCCGAAATCGCGGCGCTGACGTTGAGCGCGGCGAAGATCCCGACCACGGCGCCGATGGCCGTGCCGACCACGCCTATCACCGTGCCTTGCACCATGAACGTGCGCATGATCGTGCCCGGTGTGGCGCCCAGTGTGCGCAGAATGGCGATGTCGCCCTTCTTGTCGTTCACCACCATCACCAGCGTGGAAATGATGTTGAACGCGGCCACGGCGACGATCAGCAGCAACAGCAGGCCAATCATGGCTTTTTCCATGCGGATCGCCTGATACAGGTTGCCGTGGGTACGGGTCCAGTCGCGGGCGTAGTAACGGTCTTCGCCGAGGCGTTGAGCGATGTTCCACGCCTCACGCGGCGCCTGGAACAGATCGTCGAACTTCAGGCGCAGGCCCTGTACCTGATCAGACTTCCAGCGGTGCATCTTCGCCAGATCCTGCAGGTTGGTGACGCCCAGGTAGCCGTCCAGCTCACCGGCGCCGACATGGAAGATGCCGACCACGGTGAAGCGCTTCATGCGCGGGAACATCCCGGCCGGGGTCACGCTGACCTCCGGCGCGACGAAGGTGATCTTGTCACCGAGGCCCACGCCGAGCTTGGTCGCGGCCTTGTCGCCGATCACGATGCCGAAGCTGCCCGGCGTCAGATCGTCGAGTTTGCCCTGCTTCATGAAGTTGTCGATGATCGAGACGTTGCGTTCCAGCGCCGGATCGATGGCATTGAGCAACACCTTGGACACCTGGCCGTTGTTGGTCAGCAATCCCTGCATCTGGGTAAACGGCGCAACGGCCGCCACCTGCGGGTTCTGCTTGACCTTGGCGGCCAGGCTCGGCCAGTCGTTGATGGCTTCACCGGACTCGATGGTCGCGTGGGGCACCATGCCCAGCACGCGGGTGCGCATCTCATGATCGAAGCCGTTCATCACCGACAGCACCACGATCATCACGACCACGCCAAGGGCGAGCCCGATCATCGAAGTCAGGGAAATGAATGACACAAAATGATTGCGACGCTTTGCACGGGTATAACGCGTGCCGATAAATACGAAGAGAGGTCTGAACATGTCGGGGCTTGTTCGGAGGGAAAAGGAACGTCCTTGTGGCGGGGGTCGATAACCAGCTTTACACTCAGACCACCGCCGCTACCATGGGTTCGCCATGTCGACATTAGATGAAGAAGATCGCCGCGAATACTACCGTATCGAGGACACGATCGCACTGGAAATTCGGCCCCTGTCCGCTCCCGAAGCCGCAGGCCAGGAAGTGTTGCAGGATGCTTCTCCACTGTTCAACCTGCTCAGCGAATTGCACCTGAGCGAATTCGAGTCGCAGCACCTGCTGCGCCAGATCAGCGAACGCGACCGCGCCATCGCGGCGTTCCTGAAATCCCAGAACAAACGCATCGACCTGCTCAGCCAGGTGGTCGCCCTGACCGTGCTCGGCCATATCGGCGAGCCGCAACCGGTGATCATTTCCGAGGGCGGCATCGACTTCCAGCACCCGACCCCGATCGCCACCGGCGCCCACCTGTCGGTGAAACTGGTGCTGATGCCCCAGGCGCTTGGCCTGTTGCTGCGCGCCCGCGTCACCCATTGCGACCGCAAGGGCGACGGCTACGACGTCGGCACCGAGTTCGAACACCTGACCGACGCCCAGCGCCAGTTGCTCGCCCGCTATATCTTGCAGAAGCAGGCCCAGGAACGACGTCTGGCCCGCGAACAGAACGAATCAGGCATCTAAATTAAGGAAGAACCGTGACCCTTATCTACGGCCACCGCGGCGCCAAGGGCGAAGCACCGGAAAACACCCTGAGCAGTTTTCAGGAATGTCTCAAGCACGGCGTTCGCCGCTGCGAGCTGGACCTGCACCTGTCCAAGGACGGCGAGCTGATGGTCATCCACGACCCGACCCTCAAGCGCACCACCGACAGGCGCGGCAAGGTGGTCGAGCACACCGCCGCCGATCTTGTGACCTACGACGCGCGCAAAGGCGGCCCGGGCTGGATCAAGCCCTGCCCTATCCCGACGCTGGAAGAACTGTTCGAAAAGTGCGACTTCGAGCACTGGCAGCTGGAAGTCAAAAGCGCTTCGCGCACCCGCGCCGCGACCACCGTGCTGGCGATCCGTGAAATGGCGGTCAGACACGGGCTGCTCGACAAGGTGACAATCACCTCGAGTTCGCGGGAAGTCTTGAAGGCTGCGCTGGATCTGGTGCCCGACGTATCACGCGGCCTGGTGGCCGAATACGCCTGGCTCGACCCATTGAAGGTCGCGCAAAGTTACGGTTGCGAGATTCTGGCGTTGAACTGGACGCTGTGTACGCCGGAACGCCTGCAAAAGGCGCAGCGTCAGGGGCTGCATGTGTCGGTGTGGACCGTCAACGAGCCTGCGCTGATGCGCAGACTCGCCGACTTCGGCGTTGACAGCCTGATTACAGACTTTCCCGGTTTGGCCACTGCCACCCTCGGGAATTGCTGAAATCGGTCTCCCCGGCCGGCTCAGGCCACCGGCCGGAGCCCGTCAAAAAAGCCGGTTGAGGCCGTCGTACGCCGCTACCCGATAGGCTTCAGCCATGGTCGGGTAGTTGAACGTTGTGTTGACGAAGTACTTCAGGGTGTTCAGTTCGCCCGGCTGGTTCATGATCGCCTGACCGATGTGCACGATCTCCGACGCCTGATAACCGAAGCAGTGAACGCCCAGCACTTCCAGGGTTTCACGGTGGAACAGGATCTTCAGCATGCCTTGCGGCTCGCCGGCGATCTGTGCACGCGCCATGCTCTTGAAGAACGCCTTGCCCACTTCGTACGGCACTTTGGCCTGGGTGAGCTCCTGCTCGTTCTTGCCGATCGAGCTGATCTCCGGAATGGTATAGATGCCGGTCGGCACGTCATTCACGAAACGCCAGCTACCATTGTCGACGATGCTGCCGGCGGCCGAACGGCCCTGGTCGTGGGCGGCACTGGCCAGACTCGGCCAGCCGATCACGTCACCGGCGCCATAGATGTTCTGCACACAGGTGCGGTAGTTCTCGTCGACTTCGATCTGGCCACGGCTGTTGACCTTGACCCCGATGTTTTCCAGACCCAACTGGTCGGTGTTACCCGTACGACCGTTGCACCAGAGCAAGGCGTCGGCCTTGATCTTCTTGCCGGACTTCAAGTGCAGGATCACGCCGTTGTCCACGCCTTCGACGCGGTCATATTCTTCGTTGTGACGCACGGTGATGTTGTTGTTGCTGAAGTGGTAGCTCAACGCCTGGGAAATTTCCGAGTCGAGGAAGCTCAGCAACTGACCGCGGTTGTCCACCAGCTCGACCAGCACGCCCAGACCGCTGAAGATCGAAGCGTATTCGCAACCGATCACGCCGGCGCCGTAAACGATCAGTTTGCGCGGGGTGTGGCCGAGGCTGAGGATGGTGTCGCTATCGTAGATACGCGGGTGGTGGAAATCGATGTCCGCCGGGCGATAAGGACGCGAACCGGTGGCGATGATGATGTGCTTGGCCACCAGTTTCTCGACCACGCCGTTGGCGCAGACCACTTCGATGGTTTGCTCGTCGGCGAAGCTGCCGGTGCCAATAAACACGTCCACGCGGTTACGGGCGTAGTAGCCGGTACGCGAAGCGACTTGTTTGGAAATGACTTTCTCGGCGCTTTTCAACACGTCCGGGAAGGAGAACCAGCGCGGCTCGCCGATCGCACGGAACATCGGGTTGGTGTTGAACTGCATGATCTGCCGCACCGAGTGACGCAGGGCCTTGGACGGGATGGTGCCCAGGTGGGTGCAGTTGCCGCCGACCTGGCGACGGCTGTCGACCATCGCCACCTTGCGCCCTGCTTTGGCGGCGTTCATTGCCGCGCCTTCTCCCGCCGGGCCGGAACCCAGCACCACCACGTCGTAGTTGTAGACAGCCATGCGTACTCCTCAGAACAGGCCGCGGTGCCAGCAGCACCGGCGGCTAAATCACGCCGAACGACGGCGCGAAGGAACAATTGGGGGCCAGTAGAAAACCCGGACACAGTCTATAGAAGCGTCAACGCCGCGCACATTAACCCTTGGTCGCGTCGTAGGCTACTTTTGCCTGCACTACAACGCCAGCTTTCGTACTGTTCTCAGTCAACTTTTGCGCCACTGAGCCGTTCGAAAGCGTGACTGGTGCGTGTGACGAAACCTGTATCGGCACGAATCACAAAGAATGCACCAATGTCGTGTTTTTCCGCATAGTCCCAGGCCCTTTCAGGCCCGAGAATCAGCAACAGCGTCGATAGTCCATCGGCCATCAGCGCTGAAGGATGAATTACCGTGACCGACGCCAGATCGTGTAGGACCGGCGCACCGGTCCGGGCATCGAAGGTGTGGGAATAGCGCCGGCCATCTTGCTGAAAATAGTTGCGGTAGTCGCCGGACGTGGACAGGCCATAGCCATCGACATTGATGACTCGCTCTGCCACCTGCTGATCGTCACGCGGTTCTTCCAGAGCGATACGCCATGGCGAACCATCAAGCTTTTTTCCGGACGCCTTGAGCTCGCCGGTGGCTTCGGCAAGGTAATCATGAATGCCCAGGGCCTCGAGCCGCGTGGCAATGGTGTCGACCGCGTAACCGGCGGCGATGCTGTTGAAATCCACCTCGACCGCCGCGTCCTTGCACAAGCGATCGCCGTCGATGCGCAGGTGCTGATGGCCGACCCGCTGCCGCACTTCGGCCAGCGCCGCCGCATCCGGGACTTTTTCTTCACGCCCCTGCGGGCCGAAACCCCACAGATTCATCAGCGGTTCGATGGTGAGGTCGTAGGAGCCTGCGCTTTGTTGCGACAGCTGCTCGCCCACGCGGATCAATTCAAGGACCGGCGCGGGCATGATCTGACAGCGATCAGCCGGCAATGCATTGAAGCGCGAGATATCGGAGTCTGCGCGGTAAGTCGACATCTGCCGGTCGACGTCCGCGAGGATTTTTTCCACTTCGACACGCACCTCCTGCGGGGCAGGCAAATGGGCGTGGCGCACGTACTTGATCGAATAGGTGCTGCCCATCGTCGGGCCGCCGAAAGTCTCCAGAGAATCGCCGTTGCCGCAGCCGGACAAAAAGCCGGTCAGCAGCACGAGAATCCCCCACCGTCCAGTTAACAATTCTTCATCTCCCCGCAAAACCGCGCCGGCCATTATGGGCTACGAGCGCAACGCTTTCTTACAAGATTTAGAGTGAGTACCTACCCATGTCCTCCACGACCGGCAAAGGCAAGGCGATTTTTCGCGTTGTCAGCGGCAACTTTCTCGAGATGTTCGACTTCATGGTCTACGGCTTCTACGCCACGGCCATTGCCAAGACCTTCTTTCCCACCGACAGCGCCTTCGCTTCCCTGATGCTCGCCCTGGCCACTTTCGGCGCAGGTTTCCTGATGCGTCCGCTGGGGGCGATTTTTCTCGGCGCCTACATCGACCGTCACGGCCGCCGCCAGGGCCTGATCATCACGTTGGCCCTGATGGCGGCCGGCACCGTGCTGATTGCCTGCGTGCCGGGCTACGCCACCCTTGGGGTTGCCGCGCCGTTGATCGTGCTGTTCGGCCGATTGCTGCAAGGCTTCTCGGCCGGCGTGGAATTGGGCGGTGTGTCGGTGTATCTGGCGGAAATCGCCACGCCGGGCCGCAAGGGCTTTTTCGTCAGTTGGCAGTCAGCCAGCCAGCAAGCGGCGGTGGTATTCGCCGGGCTGCTCGGTGTCGGCCTCAACCACTGGCTGAGCCCGGAACAGATGGGAGAATGGGGCTGGCGCGTGCCGTTCCTGATCGGCTGCATGATCGTCCCGGTGATTTTCGTCATCCGCCGCTCGCTGGAGGAAACCCCGGAGTTCCAGGCGCGCAAACATCGCCCTACCCTGCAGGAAATCGTCCGTTCGATCGGTCAGAACTTTGGCATCGTCATCGCAGGCATGGCGCTGGTGGTGATGACTACCGTGTCGTTCTACCTGATCACCGCCTACACGCCGACGTTCGGCAAGGCGGAATTGCACCTGTCGGACTTCGATGCGTTGCTGGTGACCGTGTGCATCGGCCTGTCGAACTTCTTCTGGCTGCCAGTGATGGGCGCGGTGTCCGACAAGGTTGGACGTAAACCCCTACTGTTGGCGGCGACGATTCTGGCGATCCTGACTGCTTATCCAGCGTTGTCGTGGCTGGTGGCGAATCCGAGCTTCAGTCACTTGCTGATCGTCGAGTTGTGGCTGTCGTTCCTGTACGGCTCGTACAACGGCGCGATGGTCGTGGCGCTTACCGAGATCATGCCGGTGGAAGTTCGTACGACCGGTTTCTCGCTGGCCTACAGCCTGGCGACCGCAACCTTCGGTGGCTTTACGCCGGCAGCCTGCACTTACCTGATCCATGTGCTGGACAACAAGGCGGCACCGGGGATCTGGCTCAGTGGCGCAGCCGTATTGGGCCTGATCGCTACGCTGGTGCTGTTCCGTGGCAACAGGCACGAACTGCGAACGGCACAAGCCGCCATCCCCCGCTGAGACAAATCGCGCACAAACAAAAACGCCCCGACCTAAGTCGGGGCGTTTTCATTTGCAGCTAAAGCTTAGCGCGGGAACGCTGGCGGGTTTACACCGGCCATGTCTTCCATCACGCGGATCACCTGGCAGCTGTAGCCGAACTCGTTGTCGTACCAGACGTACAGAACAACGCGGTTGTCCTGAACGATGGTCGCTTCAGCATCGACCACACCGGCGTGGCGCGAGCCCACGAAGTCGGTCGAAACCACTTCCTGCGAGTTGACGAAGTCGATTTGCTTGTGCAGATCGGAGTGCAGCGCCATGTAGCGCAGGTACTCGTTCATCTCTTCACGGGAGGCGGCTTTCTCAAGGTTCAGGTTGAGAATGGCCATCGACACGTTCGGCGTCGGAACACGGATCGCGTTACCGGTCAGCTTGCCGGCCAGCTCAGGCAGGGCCTTGGCAGCAGCGGTGGCAGCACCGGTCTCGGTGATCACCATGTTCAGCGCGGCGCTACGGCCACGGCGATCGCCCTTGTGGAAGTTGTCGATCAGGTTCTGGTCGTTGGTGTACGAGTGAACGGTTTCGACGTGACCGTTGATGATGCCGAACTTGTCATTCACGGCTTTCAGCACCGGCACGATGGCGTTGGTGGTGCAGGAAGCGGCGGACACGATCTTGTCGTCAGCAGTGATTTCGTTGTGGTTGATACCGTGAACGATGTTCTTCAGCTTGCCTTTGCCAGGCGCGGTCAGAACAACGCGGTCGATACCCGGGCACTGCAAGTGCTGGCCCAGGCCATCGGCATCACGCCATACACCGGTGTTGTCCACCAGCAGCGCATCTTTGATGCCGTACTGGGTGTAATCCACTTCGGTAGGGTTCTTCGCGTAGATAACCTGGATCAGGTTGCCGTTTGCGGTGATGGTGTTGTTTTCTTCGTCGATGGTGATGGTGCCGTTGAACGAACCGTGTACCGAATCGCGACGCAGCAGGCTGGCGCGTTTGGTCAGGTCGTTTTCGGCGCCCTTGCGCACCACGATGGCACGCAGACGCAGACCGTCGCCGCCACCGGTTTTCTCGATCAGGATACGCGCCAGCAGACGGCCGATACGACCGAAGCCGTACAGAACAACGTCGGTGCCCTTGCGTGCCGAAGCGTTTTGCTGGCCAACCACGTCAGCCATTTCTTCGCGAACGAACTGCTCGGCGGTACGACCGTTGCCTTCGTTGCGGAATTTGTACGCCAGCTTGCCCAGATCTACCGAGGCCGCGCCGAGCTTGAGCTCGCTCATGGCCTTGAGCAGTGGGAATGTTTCGTGGACGGAGAGTTCGCTGTCGTCGGCAGAACGGTGGCGAGCAAAGCGGTGAGCTTTGAGAATCGCGATGACAGACTGGTTGATCAGGCTGCGGCCATAGATCGAGCTCACCACGTTGTTGTTGCGGTAGAGCTGACCGATAAGCGGAATCATCGCTTCTGCGAGTGCTTCACGGTCGATCCATTCACCAAGACACTGGTCGGGCTTCTGAGTCACGGTAACCTTCCACATGTAGGGGCAGAAAAAAGGGGCTACATTATGCCGCCGAGAACCTCTTGTAGCAATGCGCGCTTGTCGCGCAATCGGTAACAAAAATCCGTCCAAAAAAATAACGCTCCCCGCCAGCCCAGTAAAACCGGGGCTTCCAGCGCAGCCATTTTTTCGACGACTGTTAGACGATGTCTGTAACCCTCCGTAACACCACCAACATTTGGCACTACATAACCGTAAAAAAAGCGCTGGTTTTTATGGTTACCACTACATTTTTCCGAAACAGCGCAGATAGACGCATCCTGCAACTGACAGGCGGCACCGGACGCCGCTACAATTACCGACTTTGTCGCAACGCCTGGAGCTCAACCTTCCGTGCCTGTTCTGCGTCTACCGCTTCTCCCTGCCGCGGCAGGTAAACAGCACTGGGGCAACCTCCCCGGTGCCGCCCTGAGCCTGGCGATTGCCGAGGCTGCCAGCGCTGCCAAGCGCTTCACGCTGCTTTTGACCGCCGACAGCCAGAGTGCCGAACGGCTGGAGCAGGAGCTGAGTTTCTTCGCCCCGGATTTGCCGGTGCTGCATTTCCCGGACTGGGAAACCCTGCCCTACGACCTGTTTTCGCCGCACCAGGACATCATCTCCCAGCGCATCGCCAGCCTTTATAGACTGCCGGAGCTGGAACATGGCGTGCTGGTGGTGCCGATCACCACCGCCCTGCACCGTCTGGCGCCAACCAAATTCCTGCTCGGCAGCAGCCTGGTGCTGGATGTCGGGCAGAAACTCGATGTCGAGCAAATGCGCGCGCGGCTGGAAGCCAGCGGCTATCGCTACGTCGACACGGTTTACGAACACGGCGAGTTCACCGTGCGCGGCGCGCTGATCGACCTGTTCCCGATGGGCAGCAAACTGCCGTATCGCATCGATCTGTTCGACGACGAAATCGAAACCCTGCGCACCTTCGATCCGGAAAACCAGCGCTCCATCGACAAGGTCGATTCGGTCAAGCTGCTGCCGGCCAAGGAATTCCCGCTGCAGAAAGACGCGGTCACCCGCTTCAAGGCGCGCTTTCGCGAGCGTTTCGACGTCGACTTCCGTCGCTGCCCGATCTTTCAGGACCTGAGCAGCGGCATCACGCCTGCCGGTATCGAGTACTACCTGCCGCTGTTCTTCGAGGAAACCTCGACGCTGTTTGATTACCTGCCACAGGACACGCAAGTGTTTTCGCTGCCGGGCATCGAGCAGGCGGCGGAAAACTTCTGGAACGACGTGCGCAATCGTTATGAAGAGCGCCGCGTCGATCCTTCGCGTCCTTTATTGCCGCCGGCCGAATTGTTCCTGCCGGTGGAAGACTGCTTTGCCCGCCTGAAGAACTGGCCGCGCGTGGTCGCCAGTCAGCAGGACGTGGAAACCGGTGCCGGCCGCGAACGCTTCCCGGCGCAGGCGCTGCCGAATCTGGCGATCGAAGCCAAGGCCACCCAACCACTGGCCGCGCTCTCCGCCTTCCTCGACGAGTTCCCGGGTCGCGTGCTGTTTACCGCCGAATCCGCCGGTCGTCGCGAAGTGCTGCTGGAGTTGCTGGATCGCCTGAAGCTGCGGCCGAAAACCGTCGACAGCTGGCCGGACTTTGTCGCGAGCAAGGATCGCCTGGCGATCACCATCGCCCCGCTCGACGAAGGCCTGATGCTGGACGAGCCGGCGTTGGCACTGGTCGCGGAAAGTCCGCTGTTCGGCCAACGCGTGATGCAGCGTCGTCGCCGCGAAAAACGCGCCGACGCCAACAACGATGCGGTGATCAAGAACCTCACCGAACTGCGTGAAGGCGCGCCGGTGGTGCACATCGACCACGGCGTCGGTCGCTATCTCGGCCTGACGATTCTGGAAATCGACAATCAGGCCGCCGAATTCCTGACCCTCGAATACGCCGAGAACGCCAAGCTTTACGTGCCGGTGGCCAACCTGCATTTGATCGCCCGTTACACCGGCAGCGACGATGCGCTGGCTCCGTTGCACCGCCTCGGCTCCGAGACCTGGCAGAAAGCCAAGCGCAAGGCCGCCGAACAGGTCCGCGACGTGGCTGCCGAATTGCTCGACATCTACGCCCGTCGCGCCGCCCGCGAAGGTTATGCGTTTGCCGATCCGAAGGCCGATTACGCAACCTTCAGCGCCGGTTTCCCGTTCGAAGAAACCCCGGACCAGCAATCCACCATCGAAGCCGTGCGCGAAGACATGCTCGCGCCGAAACCGATGGACCGACTGGTCTGCGGCGACGTCGGTTTCGGCAAGACCGAAGTGGCCATGCGCGCCGCGTTCATCGCGGTGCATGGTGGTAAGCAAGTGGCGATTCTGGTGCCGACCACCTTGCTCGCCCAGCAGCATTACAACAGCTTCCGCGACCGCTTCGCCGACTGGCCGGTGACCGTGGAAGTGATGAGCCGCTTCAAGTCGGCCAAAGAAGTGAACGCTGCGGTGGCCCAACTGGCCGAAGGCAATATCGACATCGTCATCGGCACGCACAAGCTGCTGCAGGACGACGTCAAAATCAAAAACCTCGGGCTGGTAATCATCGACGAAGAGCACCGTTTCGGTGTCCGTCAGAAGGAACAGCTCAAGGCCCTGCGCAGCGAAGTCGACATTCTTACACTGACCGCCACGCCGATTCCGCGCACGCTGAACATGGCAGTGTCGGGCATGCGCGACCTGTCGATCATCGCCACGCCGCCGGCGCGACGCCTGTCGGTGCGCACCTTCGTCATGGAGCAGAACAAGAGCACGGTCAAAGAGGCCTTGCTGCGTGAGCTGCTGCGCGGTGGTCAGGCTTACTACCTGCACAACGACGTGAAAACCATCGAGAAATGCGCCGCCGAGCTGGCCGAACTGGTGCCGGAAGCGCGGATCGGCATCGGCCACGGGCAGATGCGCGAACGCGAACTCGAACAGGTGATGAGCGACTTCTACCACAAGCGCTTCAACGTGCTGATCGCCTCGACCATCATCGAGACCGGCATCGACGTGCCGAGCGCCAACACCATCATCATCGAGCGTGCCGACAAGTTCGGTCTGGCGCAGCTGCACCAGCTGCGCGGTCGCGTTGGTCGTAGCCACCACCAGGCTTACGCCTACCTGCTGACCCCGCCGCGCCAGCAAATCACTGGCGATGCGGAAAAACGCCTGGAGGCGATTGCCAATACTCAGGATCTGGGCGCTGGCTTCGTGCTGGCCACCAACGACCTGGAAATCCGTGGCGCCGGCGAACTGCTGGGCGACGGCCAGAGCGGTCAGATTCAGGCCGTGGGTTTCACGCTGTACATGGAAATGCTCGAGCGCGCGGTGAAATCGATCCGCAAGGGCGAACAGCCGAACCTCGATCAACCGCTCGGCGGTGGCCCGGAGGTCAACCTGCGGGTGCCGGCGCTGATTCCGGAAGATTATCTGCCGGACGTGCATGCACGCCTGATCCTGTACAAGCGCATCGCTTCGGCCACCGACGAGGAAGGTCTGAAAGATCTGCAAGTGGAGATGATCGACCGCTTCGGTCTGCTGCCGGAGCCGACCAAGAATCTGGTGCGCATCACGGCGCTGAAATTGCAGGCCGAACAGCTGGGCATCAAGAAAGTCGATGGCGGCCCGCAAGGTGGGCGCATCGAGTTCGCGGCGCAGACGCCGGTCGATCCGATGACCCTGATCAAACTGATCCAGAGCCAGCCAAAACGCTACAAATTCGAAGGCGCCACGATGTTCAAGTTCCAGGTGCCGATGGAGCGCCCGGAAGAGCGCTTTAATACTGTGGAGGCGCTGTTCGAGCGCCTCATCCCGAAAACTGCTTGAAGGACGCCGCATGCGCCTGTTTCGCTCTCTGACTTTGCTACTGACTCTGGTGGCACCTACGGCGTTTGCCGATGACCTCTATCAGGTCGAAATGATTCTGGTACGCCAGAACGCCGTGCCGGCGATTGTCAGCCGCGCTGCACCGGAAGACTGGGCGGCTGGCGCTCAGCGTTTGGGCGATGACAGCAAACGCACCCCGGCGCTGAACGATGTTGTGACCAAACTCACCGCCAGCGGCGAGTACAGCGTGCTGATGCACAAAGCCTGGCAACAGACGCTGGGCGAGACACCGGCCAAAGTTGCGGTCAGCGAAGGTCAGGAGCAATTCGGCCAGTTCCCGATCGAAGGCACGATTGAAATGAAGCTCGGGCGCTTCACCGACGTGAACGCCGACTTCTGGGTCAATCAGATCGACGCCAACGGCATGGTCACCGCCAGCGAGCGCCTGAAACAGGACAGCCACACCAAGAACGGCCAACTCAACTACCTCGACAACGGTCATCTGGCCCTGCTGATCAAGATCACTTCACTGACGGCGCCCGCGCCTCGGGAAGCGCCTGAAGTCGTTCCGGACTGATCGAAGTCCTTATGCCCCCGCCACTGAGTAAACCGCTGGCCTCCTCCTGGGTCAGCCGATTCAAGGAACAAAGCCTGGAACGTGGCCGCCGCTACGCGCTGGAAAACCGGGTGCGATTCGTACAGGTCGGCGACGCGACCATTACCGCCAGCTGCGAAGGCTCTGGCGGTAACGTCTACCGTCAGACGATTCATCTGCGCGAGTCAGCCAAAGGCACGCTGCTGATGGTCGACGCCACCTGCACCTGCCCAGTCCACAGCAACTGCAAACACTGTGCGGCGGTATTGCTGCAAGTGCAGGAAACCCTCGAATACCCCGCCGCCGCCAAAGACGCCGAACTGCTGGAAAAACTCCAGGCCGTCCTGGAAAACCGCAGCCCGAAGGCGCCACCGCAAGTGCTGGTGGACAATGTGCAACCGGTACCGCGCCTGTGGCTGGCCAGCGTCGAATTCAGCGCGTTCGAACCGCGCAACGGCAAGATGCAGCGCTACATCCAGCACCGTGCGGCGCTGTCCTTCAGCTATCTCGACGAATACGTCAGCGGCCAGAAGAACAGCGACATTCTGATTCGCCAGGAAGCCCAGACCTTGCGGGTCAAACGCCACCCGGACGTCGAACAAAGCTACCGCGAGCAGCTGCGAATTCTCGGCTTCCGCATCGCCACCCGGCAGAGCAAGGCCCTGCCGGAAAGCGCCGGCGAACTCTACGAGATGGTCAACGACAGCGCGTGGCTGACGTTCACCCTCAACGATCTGCCGAAACTGCGCACCCAAGGCTGGGAGCTGTTGGTCGACGATGAATTCGGTTTCGACCTGACCGCCGTCGACGACTGGTACGCCACTGTCGAGCAGACGCCGGAACGCGACTGGTTCGATCTGGAGCTGGGGATCATCGTCAACGGTGAGCGCCTGAGCCTGCTGCCGATCCTGCTCAACCTGATGCGCTCGCACACGGAAATACTTAATCCGGAACGTCTCGCCCGCCGTCGCGACGATGAGCTGATTCTGGTGAACATCCCGCAACGCAACAGCGAGCACGGACCGTTGCAAGTCGCCCTGCCCCTCGGCCGGCTGAAACCGGTACTGGCGACCCTTGGCGAGTTCTATCTGCAGGAGCCGGGCGAAACCACCCTGCGCCTGAGCAAGGCCGACGCCACGCGCCTGAATTCGCTGGAAGGTATTCCGCTGCTGTGGGAGGGTGGCGAGCAGATTCGCAGCTTCGCCCAGCGCTTGCGTGATATCCGCGATTACAGTGCCAAAGCACCGAAGGGGTTGAATGCGACGCTGCGTCCTTATCAGCTCGAAGGCTTGAGCTGGATGCAGTCGCTGCGACAACTTGAAGTCGGCGGGATTCTCGCGGACGACATGGGCCTGGGTAAAACCCTACAGACACTGGCGCATATTCTCAGCGAAAAGAACGCCGGGCGTCTGGATCGGCCGTGCATGGTGGTAATGCCCACCAGCCTGATTCCCAACTGGCTCGACGAAGCGGCGCACTTCACGCCACAGCTCAAGGTTGTCGCGCTGTACGGTGCCAGCCGTAAAAAGCATTTCGAGCATCTGGCCGACTACGACCTAATCCTCACGACCTATGCGCTGCTGCCCAAGGATGTCGAGCGTCTGGCCCAGCAGCCGCTGCACGTACTGGTGCTCGACGAAGCGCAGTACATCAAGAACCCGAACAGCAAAGCCGCCCAGGCTGCCCGTGAACTCAATGCTCGTCAGCGCCTGTGCCTGAGCGGGACGCCACTGGAAAATCACCTGGGCGAACTGTGGTCGCTGTTTCACTTCCTGCTGCCCGGCTGGCTCGGCGACGTCAAAAGCTTCAACGCCGATTACCGCGTGCCGATCGAAAAGCGCGCGAGCGAAGTCAGACTTCAGCACCTCAACGGCCGGATCAAACCATTCCTGCTACGCCGCACCAAGGAACAGGTTGCGACCGAGCTGCCGCCGAAAACCGAGATCATCCATTGGGTCGAGCTCAACGAGGCCCAGCGCGACGTATACGAAACCATGCGTCTGGCGATGGATAAGAAGGTTCGCGACGAGATCACTCGCAAAGGTGTGGCGCGCAGCCAGATCATCATTCTCGAGGCATTGCTCAAGCTGCGGCAGGTCTGCTGCGACTTGCGCCTGGTCAACGACGCCACCCTGCCCGCTCGCGGCAGCACATCGGGCAAGCTCGACAGCCTGATGGAAATGCTCGAGGAGTTGTTTGAGGAAGGCCGGCGGATTCTGCTGTTCTCGCAGTTCACGTCGATGTTGTCACTGATCGAGGACGAGCTGAAAAAACGCAATGTCGCCTATGCGCTGCTGACGGGACAGACTCGGGATCGGCGAACGCCTGTGAAGGAATTCCAGAGCGGCAAGCGTCAGATCTTTCTCATCAGCCTGAAGGCTGGTGGTGTGGGTCTAAACCTGACGGAAGCGGATACGGTGATTCACTACGACCCGTGGTGGAACCCGGCGACCGAGAATCAGGCAACCGACCGCGCGTATCGTATTGGTCAGGAGAAGCCGGTGTTTGTCTACAAGATGATTGCCCGGGGCACGGTCGAGGAGAAAATTCAGCATCTGCAGAAGGAAAAGTCCGACCTGGCGGCTGGCGTGCTGGATGGGCGCAAGGCCGGGGACTGGAAGCTGCAGAGTGATGATATCGAGGCACTGTTTGCGCCGTTGCCGGACAAGTTTGAAAAGCGCTGAGATTTTCAGCGTTATCTGGAAAGCCATCGCAAGCAAGCTCGCTCCCACAGGACTTGAGTAAATCCTGTGGGAGCGAGCTTGCTTGCGAATGAGTCGACCGGATCTGAAGCCAGACTCAGCCCTTCAGCACCCGCGCCAACGTCGACTTCACCTTGCCCATGCCATCGTGCAATGCCTGCTCGATCTCGGCCATGGTGATCACTTCAGTGGTCTTGCCCGCCGCCGGGTTCACCACCAGCGACAGACAGGCGTAATCCAGATCCAGCTCACGGGCCAGCGCCGCTTCCGGCATGCCGGTCATGCCAACGATATCGCAGCCATCACGCTCCAGACGCACGATCTCGGCCACGGTTTCCAGACGCGGGCCCTGTGTGCAGGCGTAAACGCCCTGATCGCTGTACTCGCAACCTTCAGCAGCCAATGCAGCAATCAGTTGCTGACGCAGCGGTTCACTGTAGGGAAAGCTGAAGTCGATGTGTGTGACATGTTCCAGGTCATCGGCGAAATAGGTGTGCTCGCGACCGCTGGTGTAGTCCACGATCTGATGCGGCACGCAGAAATGTCCGGTGCCCAATGCAGGATGAATCCCGCCCACGGCGTTGACCGCGATGATCGCTTCGGCTCCGGCCTGCTTCAACGCCCACAGGTTGGCGCGGTAGTTGACCTTGTGCGGCGGGAAGCGATGCGGGTGACCGTGACGAGCGAGGAACAGCACTTCCTTGCCGGCGTACTCACCAATCTGAACCTCGGCCGATGGCGCGCCATAAGGCGTGTCCACCGCCAGCGACTGACGAATGCTCAGGCCTTCCAGCTGGGTCAGGCCGGTGCCGCCGATGATTGCGTAAACCGTCATAGCGAAAAATCCTTAATCGATCAGTTGAGCGTCTTTGAGCGCGCCGACAGCGGTCAGCCAGCGCGGATCCTGACGGTATTCGGTGTTGGCGAACGCCTGACCGCGCATACGTGCGATACGCGGCGACGGCTTGACCTTCATGCGCTGCGCGGCGCTCAGGGCCAGTTCGGCGGCCGCGCGATCGTTGCACACCAGGCCCATGTCACAACCGGCACTGAGTGCCGCTTCGATACGGCTGGCGGCGTCGCCAACCACGTGCGCGCCGGCCATCGACAGGTCATCGCTGAAGATAACGCCGTCGAACTGCAGCTCGCCGCGCAGGATGTCCTGCAACCAGCGCCGGGAGAATCCGGCGGGCTGCGCATCAACTTGCGGATAAATCACGTGAGCCGGCATGACGGCGGCCAGTTGCTTGCTGAGTCTGGCGAACGGCACGAGGTCGTTGGCGCGGATCTCTTCGAGGCTGCGCTCGTCGTTGGGGATTGCAACGTGGGAGTCGGCTTCTGCCCAGCCGTGGCCGGGGAAATGCTTGCCGGTGGCGGCCATGCCGGCGTTGTTCATGCCTTTGATGAAAGCGCCGGCGAGTAGCGCGGCGCGCTCCGGGTCGCCTTCGAACGAACGGGTGCCGACGACGGCGCTGCGCTGGTAATCCAGATCCAGCACCGGCGCGAAGCTCAGGTCGAGGCCGACCGCCAGCACTTCGGTGGCCATGATCCAGCCGCACTGCTCGGCCAGATACTCGGCGTTCGGGTTATCAGCAATGGCGCGCATGGCCGGCAAACGGACGAAGCCCTGACGTAGGCGCTGGACGCGACCGCCCTCCTGATCCACCGCCAGCAGCAGGTCCGGACGAATGGCACGGATCGCCGCGCTCAGCTCGCGCACCTGGCGCGGATGCTCGATGTTGCGGGCAAAAATGATCAGGCCGCCCACTTCGGGCTGGCGCAACAATTGGCGATCTTCGGCCGTCAGCCAGGTACCGGCGACGTCCACCATCAACGAGCCTTGCAGGCCAGCAGTCATAGAGATTCCTTGAAAACGAAAAACCCGTCGCCCACGAAATCACCACCTGAGGCATTGCCCGGCGGGTCGGTGATTTCAATGAGAAACGGGTTCAGAACGAGAGTCGACATGGGCGGCTAGCTTAGCGGATGTCAGCTGCCGCGCCCACCCATGGACGGTTAAACCTTGGCAGGTGCCGGTGCGGACTTGCTGCGTGGTCGCAACTGCGCGGTGGCCATGGCCGTGTCGGTGACGCCGGTTTCGGCACGCATGCCGGCAGCCAGAAACGGCACCATCAGACGCATCACCTGCTCAATGGAGGTGTTGACGCCGAAGTCGGTTTCGGCAATCGCGCGCAGGGCTTTGATACCCGACATGCTGAATGCTGCGGCACCGAGCATGAAGTGCACGCGCCAGAACAGTTCGATCGGAGGAATTCGCGGGGCGGCTTCGTTCACCAAGAGCATGTAGCGACGGAACACCTTGCCGTACATGTCTTCCAGATAACGGCGCAAGTGGCCCTGGCTCTGACTGAATGCCAGACCGAGCAGGCGCATGAAAATCGACAGATCGTTGCCGCTGCGTGGCTGAACCACCAGCGCTTGCTCGACGAGGATTTCCAGCAGCTCTTCGAGCGAAGGCTTGTTCTCTGGCTTGGCCTGGCGGCGCTCCAGCTCTTTGTCGAGGCTGATGCAGAACGGACCGAGGAAGCGCGAGAAAACCGCCTGGATCAGCGCCTTCTTCGAGCCGAAGTGATAGTTCACCGCAGCGAGGTTGACCCCTGCCTTGCTGGTGATCAGACGCAATGAGGTTTCAGCGAAACCTTTTTCCGCGAACAGCTGTTCTGCAGCATCAAGAATGCGTTCAACGGTTTCCGACTGGGCCATGGCTACTCCGCCTGACAAACACTTGTTTGAAACATACGTTTCAGCCTATGCCTTGTCAAGCCTGCCAGTTCGTTTTGGGAATGGTCGGTCAGTTATTTAACCACAACAAGGACGCCACATTAATCAGCGTCGTCACTGACCGTCCGGCGGCATGGCAAAAAACGATCATTGCCAAGACTGCTTCACTGTATATAATCCCAGTCACTGTATAAAAAGACAGAGCGATCAATATGCTTAAGCTGACGCCACGCCAAGCCGAGATTCTGGCCTTTATCAAACGCTGCCTCGAAGACAACGGCTACCCGCCGACCCGTGCGGAAATCGCTCAGGAACTGGGTTTCAAATCGCCCAACGCGGCCGAAGAGCACCTCAAGGCGCTCGCTCGCAAAGGCGCAATCGAGATGACTCCCGGTGCCTCTCGCGGCATTCGCATCCCAGGCTTCGAAGCCAAGGTCGACGAATCCACCCTGCCGATCATCGGTCGAGTGGCTGCCGGCGCGCCGATTCTCGCCCAGCAGCACATCGAAGAGTCCTGCAACATCAACCCCGCCTTCTTCCATCCACGCGCCGACTATCTGTTGCGCGTCCACGGCATGAGCATGAAGGACATCGGCATTTTCGACGGCGACCTGCTGGCGGTTCACACCACCCGCGAGGCGCGCAACGGTCAGATCGTGGTTGCGCGGATCGGCGACGAAGTTACCGTCAAACGCTTCAAGCGTGACGGCAGCAAAGTCTGGCTGATTGCCGAAAACCCCGAGTTCGCCCCTATCGAAGTCAACCTGAAAGACCAGGAACTGGTGATCGAAGGCTTGAGTGTCGGCGTCATCCGCCGCTAAAGGAGGCTTTATGCAGTTCCCACACGTACCTCAGCAAACACAACTGCCGTTGTTCGAGGCATTTCTGGCGCAGCCCCTCGCCCCCATCCTCAAAGATGTCGTCGAGCGTCCGTGGAATACCGAACCTGAAGCGTTCAGCGAGCTGTCACTGCGCGGCGCGACCGGGAACTGCCTGAGCCTGCTGGCACCGATTCTTCGCGAACTGAGCGAGGATCAGGACGCACGCTGGCTGACCCTGATTGCACCGCCTGCCAGCCTGACCCAGACCTGGCTACGGGACGCAGGATTGAATCGCGAACGCATCCTGCTGTTACAACCGCGCGGCGCTCAAAGCGCCCAGCAACTGGCCTGCGAAGCATTACGCCTGGGCCGCAGCCACACGGTCGTCACGTGGCTGAACACACTGAGCGCAGGGTCACGGCAACAGCTGATCAGCGCCGCCCGCACCGGGGACGCTCAAAGCCTGAACATTCGTTTGGGGTGATTCAGCAACAATGCGCGCCATGTAAAGCGCAGGGCTTCTCCAGGGATAGAGAAGCCGATCTGGAGCAGTAACTGACAGACAGCGGATCAATGAAGAACCCGCGGCCCCTCATCCTTATCGAATTCGCCTTCAACCATACGCCCCGCCATTTGCACGCCGACGCTCAACATCGCCTTGGCAATTTCAACGTGCTGGCCCTGCAGAAACGCCTTGGCATCCTCGGAGAAATCCAGAGTCACCAGAGAACCCTCGTCCTCGGCTCTGCGCAGTTCGATTCGGCCGTCTGGTAGCTCGACAATTTCTAGAAAGGACGTTGGCATATAGGTCTGTTCTCCACGAAAGGCAGGGATTATATAGACATCATTCAGGCTTCGCTCGGGATCTTGACCAGCAGCACGCCTCTCGTCGCCGCCAGTCCAAAGTTCCTCAGCACTCGTTCAAGCCTTCACGGAAGCGAATCGCCAGCCCTTTGAGGTTCTGCCGCCAGCTCTCGAGCTCTTCGCGGCTCAGCTCTTCAACCACCTCTTCTTCATCCAGATTCACGGTCTGAATCAACGGCTGCGTCACATCGCCCTTCGGTTTGTGTGGCACCCGTGGTGGCTGAAACAGCGCCGAGTGCGCAGCCAGCAATTTAGCCAGCCAAGTCTCCGGGTTGCCTGCCAGCTCAATCATTTCCGCCAGCTCTGGAATGGCAATCGACTCCAGCACTTCGCGGGTCAGCAAGGCTTCCGCCCGCGACGCATTGGCTTGCGGCAGACGGTAGAAGCCGGCGATTTCATGACACAGCCCCAACAACGCACCGTAGAGATGAAACAGTGCGGATTCGCGCCCGGCCTGAATCAGCGCCAGCGAATTCATCGCCCGCCCCTCTTCGGCCCTGGCCAGCGCTTCCAGCGACAAACCCGCGAAATAGATCTTCTGATTGGTACGGGTATAGAGCTCGTGGGCCATGTCGGCACTCTCCACAACGAAATAATTGCTTCACACAGGCCGGACAGTGTCATGGATCAGCCGATCCGACCGCAAGCATTAAACAAAAAGGCCGCATGAAAACCCGAAGGTTGTCATGCGGCCTTTTGTGTTGAAGATGCCCAGTCAGGACACCTTCAGATCAACGCCTGCTCAAGCCTTGGCTTTCGCCGGACGCTTGTCTTCAACCGTCCACTTGCCACCGTCAAAGAACGCTTTCCAGCCTGTCGGCTTGCCGTCGACTTCGGTCTGAACGTATTGCTCCTTGGTCTTGCGGCTGTAGCGGATCACGGCTGGCAGACCATCCGGATCCTTCTGCGGCGCTTCACACAGGAAGTGATACTTCGGATCGATCTCGTCCTTGTGCGGCAGAATCTCGATCACCAGCGGAGCACGGGTCTCGCGGTTTTTCGGGAACTGACTGGCCGCCAGGAACAGGCCGGACGCACCGTCACGCAGGATGTAGGTGTCGTTGACCTTCTCGCATTTCAGCTCAGGCATCTTCACCGGATCCATCTTCGGCGGCGCCGCATCACCGCTCTTCAGCAGCTTGCGGGTGTTCTTGCACGTCGGGTTGGTGCAACCGAAGAACTTGCCGAAACGGCCGGTCTTGAGCTGCATCTCGCTGCCGCACTTGTCGCATTCCAGGCTCGGACCTTCGTAGCCCTTGATGCGGTAGCTGCCTTCTTCGATTTCGTAGCCGGCGCAATCAGGGTTGTTACCGCAGATGTGCAGCTTGCGCTTCTCGTCGAGCAGGTAGGCGTCCATCGCTGTGCTGCAGATCGGGCAGCGATGCTTGCCGCGCAGTACCAGGGATTCCGACTCACCCTCGTCATCCGCCGCGATTTCGTCGCCCGGCACCAGGTTGACGGTGGCCTTGCAGCGCTCTTTCGGCGGCAGGCTGTAGCCCGAGCAGCCGAGGAACACGCCGGTCGATGCAGTACGGATCTGCATTGGACGGCCACAAGTGGTGCATGGAATATCGGTCATCACCGGCTGGTTGGCACGCATGCCGGCTTCCGGATTCTCCGCCACTTCGAGTTTTTTCTTGAAGTCGCCATAGAACTCGTCCAGCACGTTTTTCCAGTCGCGCTCGCCCTGAGCCACGTCATCGAGATTCTCTTCCATGCCGGCGGTGAAGCCGTAGTCCATGAGATTCGAGAAGCTTTCCGACAGACGCTCGGTAACGATGTCGCCCATCTTTTCCGAATAGAAACGACGGTTGTGCAGGGTCACGTAGCCGCGATCCTGAATGGTCGAGATGATCGCTGCGTAGGTCGAAGGACGACCGATGCCGCGCTTTTCCATTTCCTTCACCAGGCTGGCTTCCGAATAACGGGCCGGCGGCTTGGTGAAGTGCTGGGACGGATCGAGCTTGATCAGCTTCATCACGTCGCCCTGCGCCATGTCGGGCAAAACGTCGTCATCGCCAGGCTTGGTGATTTGCGGCAGCACGCGGGTGTAACCGTCGAACTTCAGAATGCGGCCCTTGGCGCGCAGCTCGAAGTCGCCGGCAGCGACGCTGACGGTAGTCGACAGGTACTGCGCCGGCAGCATCTGGCAAGCCAGGAACTGGCGCCAGATCAGCTCGTAGAGACGCTCAGCGTCGCGCTCCATGCCGGCCAGCTTGGCTGGCGTGGTGTTGGCGTCAGACGGACGAATCGCTTCGTGAGCCTCTTGTGCGCCTTCCTTGCTGCTGTAGACGTTCGGCGACTCTGGCAGGTACTTCTTGCCGAATTCGGTTTCGATGTAATCGCGCGCCATCGCCACGGCATCAGCCGAGAGGTTGGTCGAGTCGGTACGCATATAAGTGATGTAGCCGGCTTCGTAGAGACGCTGGGCCATCATCATGGTTTTCTTCACACCGAAGCCCAAGCGGTTGCTCGCGGCCTGTTGCAGTGTGGAGGTGATGAACGGTGCCGACGGTTTGCTGCTGGTCGGCTTGTCTTCACGCTTGACGATACTGTAGCTGGAGGATTTTAGCTTCTCCAGCGCGGCCGTGGCCTGCGCTTCGTTCAGTGGTTTGAAGGCTTCGCCTTTCTCGCGAGCCACTTCGAAACGCACGGTCGAACCTTTGGCGGTGCCGAGATCAGCATGCACTTCCCAGTACTCTTCCGGGTTGAACGCACGAATCTCACGCTCACGCTCGACCACCAGCTTCACGGCAACCGATTGCACGCGACCGGCGGACAGACCACGGGCGATCTTGGCCCACAGCAGCGGCGAGACCATGTAGCCGACGACGCGGTCGAGGAAACGACGGGCCTGCTGCGCGTTCACTCGATCAATGTCGAGTTCGCCCGGCTCCGAGAAGGCTTCCTGAATCGCCTTCTTGGTGATTTCGTTGAACACCACGCGCTTGTAGCGGCTGTCGTCACCACCGATGGCTTCGCGCAGGTGCCAGGCAATGGCTTCCCCCTCGCGATCCAAGTCGGTTGCGAGATAGATGGTGTCAGCATCCTTGGCGAGCCGGCGCAGCTCTTCGATGACCTTTTCCTTGCCCGGGAGGATCTCGTACTTGGCTTTCCAGCCATGCTCGGGATCGACACCCATGCGCGAGACCAGCTGCTTGCGCGCCTTCTCTTTCGGCGACAGCGCTGGCGCTTCGCCCGCAGCAGCCTTGCCGCGCTTGGCGGCAGGCTCCTTGCTGGCGCTAGCCGAACCGCTGGTGGGCAGGTCTCGGATATGGCCGATACTCGACTTCACCACGTATTGGTTGCCCAGATACTTGTTGATGGTCTTGGCCTTAGCCGGGGATTCCACAATGACCAGCGATTTGCCCATGGATCAGAAAATTCCTGAATTCTAGAAGTGAAAGGCGGTTGGCGCCTGACGCGGCACCGCTATATATAGTGGCTACAAGGTGAGGTCAAGCGCAGGGTTTTGCGCGCACTCGCCTTACGGCTTCGAAAAAAGGCTCGGTTCGGCTTGCACCAAAGCAAAGCGTGGGACCTGCTCCCCGTCAACCTCGACGGACTCCAGGAACATGCTCAAGGGACGCACCCAAAAGCCGTAATCGCCATACAGGGCTTGGTAAAAGACCACTTCTTCTTCGGTCTCGGAATGCCGCGCAACACTGAATACGCGGTACTGCGGACCTTTGTAATGTTGGTAGAGCCCAGGTTGTATCGGCATGCTTCGGCCCTCACTCAAATTTTTTCAAAATAAAAACAAAAATAAATCCGCAAAAACAAAAACCGGGGCACTTGGCCCCGGCTTCCATCGACGAGACGCTTAAACGCGTTCGAAGACGGTGGAGATGCCTTGGCCCAGGCCAATGCACATGGTGGCCACCCCGAAGGTGCCGCCATTCTGCTTCATCACGTTCAGCAAAGTGCCGGAAATACGGGCACCGGAGCAACCGAACGGGTGACCCAGGGCGATCGCGCCGCCGTGCAGGTTAACCTTCTCATTCATCTTGTCGAGCACTTTCAGGTCTTTCAGCACTGGCAGGGCCTGTGCGGCGAACGCTTCATTGAGCTCGAAGAAGTCGATATCGTTGATACCCAGGCCGGCACGTTTCAGTGCTTTCTGAGTAGCCGGTACCGGACCATAGCCCATGATGGCCGGGTCCACACCCGCTACCGCCATTGAGCGAATCACGGCCAGAGGCTGGATGCCCAGGTCTTGCGCACGCTGTGCCGACATCACGATCATGCACGAAGCACCATCGGTGATCTGCGACGAAGTACCGGCCGTTACGGTGCCGCCCTTTGGATTGAACGCCGGCTTCAGAGCCGCCAGACTTTCCAGGGTGGTTTCCGGACGAATGGTTTCGTCGTAGTCGAAGGTTTTCAGGAAACCGTTCTCGTCGTAACCCTGCATCGGGATGATTTCGTCCTTGAACTTGCCTTCCACAGTCGCCTTGTGGGCCAACTGGTGGGAACGCACGCCAAAGGCGTCCTGCTGTTCGCGAGTGATGCCGTGCATTTTGCCCAGCATTTCAGCGGTCAGGCCCATCATGCCCGAGGCTTTCGCCGCGTACAGGGACATGTGCGGGTTCGGATCGACACCGTGCATCATGCTTACGTGACCCATATGCTCGACGCCGCCAACCACGAACACGTCACCGTTACCGGTCATGATCGCTTGCGCAGCAGTGTGCAGCGCGCTCATCGACGAGCCGCACAGACGGCTGACGGTCTGGCCGGCCGAGGTGTGAGGGATCTGGGTCATCAGCGACGCCATGCGCGCGATGTTCCAGCCTTGCTCCAGGGTCTGGTTGACGCAGCCCCAGATCACGTCTTCGACTTCGGCAGGATCGACCTTGGTGTTGCGTTCCAGCAGTTTGCTGATCAGGTGCGCCGACATGTCTTCGGCGCGGGTGTTGCGGTGCATGCCGCCCTTGGAGCGGCCCATCGGAGTACGACCGAAGTCGACAATCACGACGTCTCTAGGATTCAAGCTCATAAGTTCACTCTCACTCTAGTTGGGGGCGCTTAACCGAAGAAGCTCTGGCCGTTCTTGGCCATTTCGCGCAGCTTCGCGGTCGGGTGGTACAGCGCGCCCAAATCAGCGTACTGGTCGGCCAGGGCAACGAACTCGGCAACACCGATCGAGTCGATGTAGCGCAGCGCACCGCCACGGAATGGAGGGAAACCAATACCGTAGACCAGACCCATGTCGGCTTCGGCGGCGGTTTCGACGATGCCGTCTTCCAGGCAACGCACGGTTTCCAGGCACAGCGGGATCATCATCCAGTTGATGATGTCTTCGTCAGTGACTTCGCGCTGCTCGTAGATGATCGGCTTGAGCACTTCCAGTACCGACGGATCGGCGACTTTCTTCTGCTTGCCTTTCTTGTCGGCCTCGTAGGCGTAGAAGCCCTTGCCGTTCTTCTGACCCAGACGCTTGGCTTCGTAAAGCACGTCGATGGCCGAACGACGGTCGTCCTTCATCCGGTCCGGGAAGCCTTCAGCCATTACGTCGCGACCGTGGTGGCCGGTGTCGATGCCGACCACGTCCATCAGGTACGCCGGGCCCATCGGCCAGCCGAATTTTTCCATGATCTTGTCGATACGGACGAAGTCCACACCGGCGCTGACCAGTTTGGCGAAACCGCCGAAGTACGGGAACAGTACGCGGTTGACCAGGAAGCCCGGGCAGTCGTTGACGACGATCGGGTTCTTGCCCATTTTCTTGGCGTAGGCAACGGTGGTGGCGATGGCCAGCTCGCTGGACTTCTCGCCACGGATCACTTCCACCAGCGGCATCATGTGCACCGGGTTGAAGAAGTGCATGCCGACAAAGTTTTCCGGACGCTTGAGGGCCTTGGCCAGCAGGCTGATGGAAATGGTCGAGGTGTTGGACGCGAGGATGGTGTCCTCTTTGACCTTGTCTTCGACTTCCGCCAGAACGGCTTGCTTGACTTTCGGGTTCTCGACCACGGCCTCAACGACCAGGTCGACGTGACCGAAATCGCCGTAGGACAGCGTAGGACGAATGCCGTTGAGCACTTCAGCCATTTTCGCGGCGGTCATGCGGCCTTTATCAACGCGACCGACCAGCAGCTTGGCGGCTTCAGCCAGACCTTGCTCGATGCCGTGCTCGTTGATGTCCTTCATCAGGATCGGCGTACCTTTGGAAGCCGACTGATAGGCGATACCGCCACCCATGATGCCGGCGCCCAGTACGGCAGCCTGCTTCACGTCTTTGGCGATTTCGTCATAGGCCTTGGCCTTTTTCTTCAGTTCCTGATCGTTCAGGAACAGACCGATCAAGCTCTGCGCGGCAGAGGTCTTGGCCAGTTTCACGAAACCTGCGGCTTCGACTTCCAGCGCCTTGTCACGACCGAAGTTCGCGGCTTTCTGGATGGTCTTGATCGCTTCAACCGGGGCCGGGTAGTTCGGGCCGGCCTGGCCAGCCACGAAACCTTTGGCGGTTTCGAAAGCCATCATTTGTTCAATGGCGTTCAGCTTGAGCTTTTCCAGCTTAGGCTGGCGCTTGGCCTTGTAGTCGAACTCGCCGGAGACGGCGCGCTTGATCAGCTCAAGGGCGGCATCCTGCAGTTTTTCAGGGGCAACCACGGCATCGACGGCGCCGACTTTCAGCGCGTCTTCAGGACGGTTTTCCTTGCCGGCGGCGATCCACTCGATGGCGTTGTCGGCACCGATCAGGCGCGGCAGACGCACGGTACCGCCGAAGCCCGGGTAGATGCCCAGTTTGACTTCCGGCAGACCGATCTTGGCCTTGGTCGACATGACGCGGTAGTCCGCTGCCAGGCACATTTCCAGACCGCCGCCCAGGGCGATGCCGTTGATCGCGGCAACGGTCGGAACGTTGAGGTCTTCGAAATCGCTGAAGATCTTGTTGGCTTCGAGATTGCCAGCAACCAGCTCGGCATCCGGCAGCTTGAAGTTGTCGACAAATTCGGTGATGTCGGCGCCGACGATGAAAACGTCCTTGCCACTGCTGACGATCACGCCCTTGATCGAAGCATCTGCCTTGATGGTGTCTACGGCCTGACGCAGTTCGTTCAGGGTAAGACGGTTGAACTTGTTGACGGACTCACCCTTGAGGTCGAATTTCAATTCGACGATGCCACTTTCAAGAGCTTTAACCGTGATGGCTTTACCTTCGTAAATCATCAACTGATCTCCACGATATGGAAGCTGAACAGTACACGTCGGACGCAGGCAAATGGCTCGGCAGGACGTTTTTTCGTCGATGCTGACACTCATCCACCCGGCACACCCGCCAACGCGATAGTCGGGATTCTGTAGGAGCAGTCTGCAATACAAACGCTCAATTCATACGCCCGTTTGATTTGGGTACGCCACCTTCACGGAATTTCCGACAATTGTCAATCGCCCTAAATACGGGTTGAAATTCGACTTTGCGGTCATTTCTGTAGGACGCAGCCCGGCCACACACGCTTGCATGTGAGGGCATTCATAAGATTAATAGTTAGAAAAGTCGCCCTAATTCGCCGCAAGCCTTGTTTAACAGGCTACGCTGGCTGGACTACGAAGGAAAACAGGCGCAGATTTGCTGACCGGATGACGTCGGTTCAACGCCAAAAAGAATTTCCGGCCTGCCTGGCCAACCCCGCCCGATGAATCATGTCGGGCTTTTTATTGCGCGTCTGCCGGACGTTTCGCACCGTTGCAGCGCGAAAAGTCCGCAAGTCATGCCAGCGCTTTCAGCGTGGCATCAATCTCCAGCAAAACCGACGCATCGCCCTTCTCGCCCCAATAGAGAGCGATCATCTGCTTGTCCGCCTCGACTTTGAAAACGTTGCCCGGCAATTTCTCGAAATGATTCAGCAGCAGTGGATCCTCACAAACTTCCTGCCATTGATTCACCCAAACCCCCGGGGATTTCTGCCAATACGTCCAGCACGCCGGCTGCTTGCCACGGCGTGGCCGATGGTATTGCGCGCACGGGTTTGGCGGCTCCTGAGACATCCAGTGCGGCCACTCCTGAGGCGCCAGCTGCATGGCCAGACCGATGCGCCGGGCCTCGGTGCGCAAGGCTATCCGGCCACTCTGTGCACGTGACGGACGCAACCACGCCAGCGGACTCAACACCACCAGCAGGATTGACACCACCAGCCAGACCGTCATATCTCTACTCCCGTTTTGTCATGAGCCCATTGCGTCACTTTGGAACCAATGCGCTTGAAACCAGCCATACTTAACAATATTGATCCCTCACGAGGAGCACCTCATGCCCTACCACCATATCCTGGTCGCCGTAGATCTGACCGAAGAGTGCGACCCTGTGATCCACCGCGCCCGAGAGCTGTCGGTGAGCAATGGCGCCAAGCTGTCGCTGGTGCATATCGTCGAACCGATGGCCATGGCCTTCGGCGGTGACGTACCGATGGATCTGTCACAACTGCAACAACAGCAATTCGATCAGGCCAAGGAACGCCTTGAACGCCTGAAGCACAAGTACACCGAGCTCGAAGGCGCCAACTGCCACCTGACCTACGGCCAGCCGCGTCAGGAAATCCACCATTTCGCCAAGGAACAGCAATGCGACCTGATCGTGGTCGGCAGCCATGGCCGGCATGGTCTGGCGCTGTTGCTGGGCTCGACCGCCAACGACGTGCTGCACGGCGCACCTTGCGATGTGCTGGCGGTGCATCTGGTCAAGCGCTGATCCCAGGCACTTGTGAAAAGCTAAAAAAGCCCGACGCCCATCACTGGACGCCGGGCTTTTTCATGCCTTGAAACAATCAGGCGTCCAGCTCGGCCCAACGCTCCACCAGTGCATCCAGCTCGGCCTGCAACTGCTCCAGAGAAGCGATCACCTTGGCCGTCTCGGCCGGCGGACGCTGATAGAAGCCGGCCTCGGCCATTTCAGCCTCGACAGCAGCAATCTGCTGTTCTTTAGCGTCGATGTCGCCCGGCAGCGCTTCCAGCTCGCGCTGAAGCTTGTAGCTCAACTTCTTCTTCGCAGCCGGGGCCGCAGCAACCGGCGCAGCGACCGGAGCCGGTTCGGCAGTGACCACCGCCGAATTCAGGTCGGCCTTGCCGGATTTGCTTTCGGTCACGCCCAGCAGTCGCGGCGAACCGCCCTGACGGATCCAGTCCTGATAGCCACCGACGTATTCGCGAACCTTGCCTTCACCTTCGAATACCAGGGTGCTGGTGACCACGTTGTCGAGGAATGCCCGGTCGTGGCTGACCATCAGCACAGTGCCGTTGAAGGTCAGCAGCACTTCTTCGAGCAGCTCGAGGGTTTCCACGTCGAGGTCGTTGGTGGGTTCGTCGAGTACCAGCAGGTTCGCCGGCTTGCTGAACAATTTGGCCAGCAACAGACGCGCACGCTCGCCACCGGACAACGCCTTCACCGGCGTGCGGGCACGCTGCGGGCTGAACAGGAAGTCGCCGAGGTAGCTCAGCACGTGGCGGCTCTGGCCGTCGATATCGATGAAGTCGCGACCTTCGGCGACGTTGTCGATCACGGTCTTTTCCAGATCCAGCTGATGACGCAACTGGTCGAAGTAGGCCACGTCGATCTTGGTGCCCTCTTCCACTTTGCCGCTGGTCGGTTGCAGACCGCTGAGCATCAGTTTCAGCAGGGTGGTCTTGCCGGTACCGTTGGCGCCGAGCAGGCCGATCCGGTCGCCGCGTTGCAACACCATGGAGAAGTCGCGGATCAGGAACGGGCCGCCCGGATGCGCGAAGCTCACGTTATCCAGCACCATCACCTGCTTGCCGGACTTCTCCGCTGTTTCCAGCTGGATGTTGGCCTTGCCGGTGCGCTCACGACGCTCGCTGCGCTCCACGCGCAATGCTTTCAGCGCACGTACGCGGCCTTCGTTACGGGTGCGGCGGGCCTTGATGCCCTGGCGAATCCACACTTCTTCCTGGGCCAGACGCTTGTCGAACAGCGCGTTGGCGGTTTCTTCGGCCGCCAGTGCGGCTTCTTTATGAACGAGGAAACTGGCGTAGTCGCCGTTCCAGTCGATCAGGCCACCCCGATCCAGTTCGAGGATGCGGGTGGCAAGGTTTTGCAGGAAGGAACGGTCGTGCGTGATGAACAGCACGGCGCCCTGGAAATCCTTCAGCGCTTCTTCAAGCCAGGCAATCGCACCGATGTCTAGGTGGTTGGTCGGTTCGTCGAGCAGCAGCAGATCCGGCTCGGACACCAGCGCCTGCGCCAGCAGCACACGACGACGCCAGCCGCCGGACAGTTCGGCGAGGGTCTTGTCGGCCGGCAATTGCAGGCGGCTCAGGGTGCTGTCGACCAGGGTCTGCAAGCGCCAGCCATCGCGGGCTTCGAGGTCGTGCTGAACGTGCATCAGCTTGTCCAGATCGGCATCGGTGACGATGTTCTGGCTCAGGTGATGGTATTCGGCGAGCAAGGCGCCGACGCCGTCGAGGCCTTCGGCAACCACGTCGAACACTGTCCGCTCGTCGGCCACCGGCAATTCCTGTGGCAATTCACCGATTTTCAGACCGGGGGCACGCCACACCGAGCCGTCATCAGGCTTCTGGTCGCCCTTGACCAGTTTCATCATGCTGGATTTGCCAGTGCCGTTGCGGCCGATGATGCACACCCGCTCACCACGGGCGATCTGCCAGGACACCTTGTCCAACAACGGCATCGCGCCGAATGCAAGGGACACATCGCTGAATTTGAGCAGGGTCATGAGCTTCTCCAAAAACCGGGCGCGCATTCTACCTGAATCGGGGCCCGAGCAGGCCGGCAATTTCGCCGCTGACGCACTCTGCACAACAATTGTTGCGAACTTGTGCTGCAAGGCCGGCAAAGCTTTCGCCGCCTGCTGGCAAAAGGCTAAGCTACAGACAATTCAGTGCGGGTTTTGGGCCGGCACTTGTCATGATTTCTCTGCCCGGATGTCTCATGCGCAGTCGCCTCTTCAGTGTTTTGTCATGTTTGCTGCTTTCCGCCGCTGCCGTTCAATCCGCCCAGGCGGTGGACCTGTCCACCCAACGCCAGTATTACGATGAAGCCAAGCGCGCCCTGGCCAAGGGCGACACCGGCCCGTATTTCCGTTACAGCCAGGCCCTCGCCGATTATCCGCTGGAACCATACCTGGCTTACGACGAGCTGACCGCCCGGCTGAAAACCGCCAGCAACGCGGAGATCGAAAAATTCCTCGCCGAACACGGTGACCTGCCCCAGGCCAACTGGATGAAGTTGCGTTGGCTGCGCTGGCTGGCCGATCGCGGCGACTGGGCGACGTTCGTCAAGTATTACGACCCCAAGCTGAATTTCACCGAACTCGACTGCCTGAACGCGCAGTACCAGATCAGCCACAACAAGAAGGCCGAGGGCTACGCCAATGCCGAGAAGCTTTGGCTGACCGGCAAATCCCAGCCCGCCGCCTGCGATGCGCTGTTCGGCATGTGGGCCGCCGAAGGTCAGTTGACCGAACAGAAACGCTGGGAACGCGCCAAACTCGCCGCCCAGCACCGCAACTACCCACTGGCCAACAGCCTGGTCAACGGCCTGACCACCCTCGCCCCGCGCGGTCGCCTGCTGGTGGACGTGGCGCAGAAACCGGAACTGCTCAATCAGCCGTCGCGTTTCACGCCGGCCGATGAACCGATGTCGGACGTGGTCAGCCTCGGTCTGCGCCGCCTCGCGCGTCAGGATCCGGACAAGGCCATGTCCCTGCTCGACGGTTATGCCAGCAGCATGCATTTCTCCCGCGATGAAAAAGTCGCGATCGCCCGGGAAATCGGCCTGACCCTCGCTCGGCGTTTCGACAGCCGCGCGCTGGATGTGATGACCAAGTACGACCCGGAACTGCGCGACAACACCGTGTCCGAATGGCGCCTGCGACTGCTGCTGCGCCTGGCGCGCTGGGACGACGCCTATCAACTGACCCGCCGTCTGCCGCAGGATCTGGCGACCACCAACCGCTGGCGCTACTGGCAGGCCCGCAGTCTGGAACTGGCACAACCGCAAAACCCGGAAGCGCAGACGCTGTACAAAAATCTATCGCGGGAGCGGGATTTCTACGGCTTCCTCGCCGCCGACCGCTCGCAATCGCCGTACTCGCTGAACAACAAGCCGCTGGTGCTCAGTCAGACGCTGATCAACAAAGTGCGCAACACCCCTGGCGTACGTCGTGCACTGGAGTTCCACGCCCGTGGGCAGATCGTCGACGGTCGCCGCGAGTGGTATCACGTCAGCCGGCATTTCAACCGCGACGAGATGGTCGCCCAGGCAAAACTGGCCTACGACCTGAAATGGTACTTCCCGGCTATCCGCACCATCAGTCAGGCGCAGTACTGGGATGATCTGGACATCCGCTTCCCGATGGCTCACCGCGACACTCTGGTACGCGAAGCCAAGGTGCGCGGCCTGCATTCGAGCTGGGTGTTCGCCATCACCCGCCAGGAAAGTGCGTTCATGGACGACGCCCGCTCCAGCGTCGGCGCCAGCGGCCTGATGCAACTGATGCCCGGCACCGCCAAGGAAACCGCGCGCAAGTTCAGCATTCCGTTGGCCTCGCCGCAGCAAGTGCTGGATCCGGATAAAAACATCCAGCTCGGCGCCGCCTATCTGAGCCAGGTGCACAGCCAGTTCAACGGCAACCGCGTGCTCGCCTCCGCCGCCTACAACGCCGGCCCCGGCCGCGTGCGCCAATGGCTGCGCGGCGCAGACCACCTGAGCTTCGACGTGTGGGTGGAAAGCATCCCGTTCGACGAAACCCGCCAGTACGTACAGAATGTGTTGTCCTATTCGGTGATCTACGGCCAGAAACTCAACTCGCCACAGCCGCTGGTGGACTGGCATGAGCGGTATTTCGACGATCAGTGATCGGGGCGCGTATCGCCGATAGATCGATGTAAACAAAAATGCCCGCATCAAGAGATGCGGGCATTTTTTATGGCGCTCTACTAGGTCGGTTACTTAGTCGGTTACTTGGTCGGTCAAAGCCTGATGACCATCACTGAACTGCAACGCCGCCAGCCGCGCATAGAGCGGATTGCTCGCAATCAGCTCCTGATGCGTACCAATCGCCACCAGTTTGCCCTGATCCATCACCGCGATCCGGTCGGCGTTTTTCACCGTGGCCAACCGGTGGGCGATCACCAGTGTGGTGCGGTTTTGCATCAGGCTCGGCAGCGCTTGCTGGATCAGGTGTTCGCTCTGGGCGTCGAGGGCGCTGGTGGCTTCGTCAAGCAACAGGATCGGTGCATCCACCAACAGCGCCCGGGCGATGGCCAGGCGCTGGCGTTGGCCGCCTGACAGGCCGAGGCCGCCGTCGCCCAGGTGGGTCTGGTAACCGTCGGGCATCTGTTCGATGAAGTCGTGGGCGTGGGCAATTTTCGCAGCTTCCCGCACCTGCTCCAGCGTGGCGGTCGGGCAGCCGTAGCGAATGTTCTCTTCGACACTGCCGAAAAACAGCGCCGGAGTTTGCGAGACCAGCGCGAAGCAACGACGTAGGTCCAGCGGATCAAGGCTCGTCAGCGGCACGCCATCAATAAGGATTTGCCCTTCCCGGGGATCGTAGAAACGCAGCAACAAGTCATACACCGTGGACTTGCCCGCGCCGGACGGTCCTACGAGCGCGAGGGTTTCGCCGGCGTTGATCGTCAGACTCAAGCCATCGACGGCGAGGCTTTCGGGACGCGAAGGGTAGGAAAAACGCACTTCCTGCAGTTCCAGCTCGCCTTTGACCCGTTCCGGAAGAGTCACCAATCCCGTGGTCGGTGGCTGGATGATGTTCTCCGAACGCAGCAGTTCGGCGATGCGCTCGGCAGCGCCGGCTGCTCGCTGCAATTCACCGATGACCTCACTCAACGTGCCAAACGCACTGCCGACGATCAGGCTGTAGAACACGAACGCCGCCAGTTCACCCGCAGAAATCCGCCCCGCAATTACGTCCATGCCGCCGACCCACAACATCACCGCGACGGCGCCGAGCACCAGCACGATCACCAGGGTGATCAGCCAGGCCCGCTGGAAAATCCGTTTGCGCGCGGTTTCGAACGCCTGCTCGACAGTACTGGCGAAACGCTCTTCATCCTGCACCTGATGGTTGTAGGCCTGTACGGTCTTGATCTGGCCAAGAGTCTCCGAAACATAGCTGCCAATGTCGGCGATCCGGTCCTGACTCAGCCGGGAGAGGTTACGCACGCGGCGGCCGAAAATCAGGATCGGCGCAATCACCAGCGGCAGTGCGATCACCACGATGCTGGTGAGCTTGGGGTTGGTGATGAACAGCAGCACCACACCGCCGATGACCATCAGCAAATTGCGCAGGAACAGCGACAGCGACGAGCCGATCACCGATTGCAGCAGCGTGGTGTCAGCGGTCAGCCGCGACTGGATTTCCGAACTGCGGTTGTCCTCGTAAAACCCGGGATGCAGGTACACCAGATGGTTGAATACCTGTCGACGGATGTCCGCCACCACGCGCTCACCGATCCACGACACCAGATAAAACCGCGCAAACGTGCCGACCGCCAAGCCGAATACCAAAAGCATGAACAGGCCTATGGATTGATTGAGCAGGTGCGGCGACTGGGTCATGAAGCCTTGATCGACCAGCAACTTGATGCCCTGCCCCATCGACAGGGTAATGCCGGCCGTGACGATCAGCGCGAGCAGTGCGCCGAAGGCCGGCCAGCGATAGGGAGCAAGGAAATGACTGGTCAGGCGCAAGGCCCGGCGGTGGCGCGAGGAAAGCATCGGGATCATTCAGATTCACGTCGTGTGCTGATGGATAGGGCCAGCCTACAGACTCAAATGGGGTGGAACTCTGTAAATCACAATGAGTCAGGTTAAATATGACCGGTCCGACTACTCCCTAGATGCTATTGGTCTAAGGTCCGGGTTGAGACAGACGGTCATTTCTGTTTGAGTGGAGATGCCGTTCCGGACCGACCGCAGGGAGTTGTCACAGCCTGGTCACCTGACGGTTTTAATCTAGGCACACAACCTGATGAGGAGACAGGCCATGTCCTTGCAAAACAGCAGCGATGACAAAATTGAAGTGATCCGCACCAAGCCCGGCCAACCTCTGGGTTGCTCGATCATCGATAAGGATGGGCGCGAAGTGCCAATCACTGAAGACATGATCCAGGACGCCTGCCGCGAACTGGAGAAGCGATTGGTCAAGCCTGCCGAACAAGAGTGATATCGCCACCGTCTTCCTGACCCGGCCCCTGCAGGCCGGGTTTTTTCTGCCCGCTGTTTATACGGCCACAGCGCCCAACGCAGTCACGATCTGGCGCAAGGCCGGCGAATCACCGTCGATCCGCACTTTCAAACCTTCGATCTCGCGTCGCGACGGATACTGTTTGCGCAGCAAATCAAACGCGGCACGTTGCTCACCGACGCTGCCCAGCAGCGTGCGACGGAAATCCGCATCGTCCCGGCGCGGGTCGTACACGCCACGGCACAACATCGCCAGCGCCCAGGCCGGATCGCTGTCGGCATGCAGGGAAACTTCCGACAACCATGGTGCCGGCAGCAGATCACCGAGCTGAATGCTGGCGGGCTCACCGATAAATTCGCAGTACGCCTGATAGATCTGCGCGGTGCCGCGCTGTTTGCCGTCGAGGCTGTAACCGGCAATGTGCGGCGTTGCCAGCACGCAGAGTTCGGCCAGCGCGACATCGACTTGCGGCTCGGCCTCCCAGACATCGAGCACCGCTTGCAAGTCTTCACGCTCCAGCAGCACTTCGCGCAACGCGGTGTTATCCACCACCGGACCGCGAGCCGCGTTGATCAACCAGGCGCCGGGCTTGAGCTGCTGCAAACGCTGCTCGTCGAACAAATGCCAGGTCGCACCGTCACCGCTGCGGGTCAGCGGGGTGTGCAGGCTGATCACGTCGCACTGCGCGATGACGTGCTCCAGGCTGACATAGTCGCCGCCCTCGGCCGCCTGACGCGGCGGGTCACAGACTTTCACGTTCCAGCCCAGGCCTTTGAGCACCTTGATCAGGCGACCGCCGACCTCACCGGCGCCGATCACACCGTAAGTGCGCTCACGCAAATCGACACCTTCGATTTCAGCCAGGGTCATCAGACTGCCGAGTACGTAATCAACCACGCCCCGGGCATTGCAGCCGGGCGCGCTGGACCAGGTGATCCCGGCCTCATTGAAGTAATCGAGATCCAGATGATCGGTGCCGATGGTGCAGGTGCCGACAAAACGCACCTTGCTGCCTTCAAGCAGTGCGCGGTTGACGTTGGTCACCGAGCGCACCAGCAATACATCGGCCTGTTCGACCGTGGCCCGGTCGATGGAACGGCCCGGTACCCGGCGAATCTCACCGAAACCGGCAAAAAAGGCATCGAGCAGCGGGATATTTTCGTCGGCAACAATCAGCATGGCGGGGCTCCTTGGGCGGATCGGCAGTGTAGGCGCTGGGACTGCGATGAGCCAGCAGGCTGTTCTTTCTTGATCGGTCGAAGGCGATTACAAATCCGCAACAGAGGATTTTTCCTGACCACAACGTCAGCGGCGTAGAATGCCCGGCCTTGCGCATCAACCCCTGTGGACGCTTTGCCTGTGAATTCCGTGACTGACCGCCCCGCTGCCGTTCCCCTCAACCGCCCTGCCCGGGTTCGCCTGGAGCTGAAGAATCTGCTCGGCCTGGCCCTGCCGATCATGATCGCGCAACTGGCGACCACCGCCATGGGCTTCGTCGATGCGGTGATGGCCGGGCGCGTCGGGCCGAAGGATCTCGCGGCCGTGGCGCTGGGCAACTCGATCTGGGTGCCGGTGTTCCTGCTGATGACCGGCACCCTGTTGGCCACCACGCCGAAAGTCGCTCAGCGCTTCGGCGCCGGCACTCACAGCGAAATCGGCCCGATCGTGCGTCAGGCCCTGTGGCTGGCTCTGGTAGTCGGACTGATGGCGACCACCATGCTGTTCAGCGCGGAACCGATCCTGCACCTGATGAAAGTCGATCCGGAGCTGATCGGCCCGTGCATGCAGTACCTGCACGGCATCGCCAGCGGTCTGCCAGCCGTTGCTTTCTACCATGTGCTGCGCTGCACCAGTGATGGCCTCGGCCGCACGCGGCCGGCGATGGTGCTGGGCCTGTGTGGGCTGGCGCTGAACATTCCGCTCAACTACGTGTTCATTTATGGTCACTTCGGCGTTCCGGCCATGGGCGGCGTCGGTTGCGGCTGGGCCACGGCCATCGTGATGTGGGTGATGGCGCTGGGTCTGGCCGGTTACGAGCGCTGGGCGCCGGCCTACAAGTCGAGCGAACTGTTCAGCCGTTTCGACTGGCCGCAATGGGCGGTGATCAAGCGTTTGCTGGCCATCGGTCTGCCGATCGGCATCGCGGTGTTTGCCGAGTCGAGCATTTTCGCGGTGATCGCGCTGCTGATCGGCAGCCTCGGCGCCACCGTGGTGGCCGGGCACCAGATCGCGCTGAACGTCAGCTCGCTGGTGTTCATGATTCCGTATTCGCTGGGCATGGCCGTGACCGTGCGCGTCGGCCAGGCTCTGGGCCGTGAAGAACCCCGTGAAGCACGTTTCGCCGCAGGTGTCGGCATGGGCACCGCGCTGGCCTACGCCTGCCTGTCGGCGAGCATGATGCTGCTGATGCGCGAACACATTGCGGCGATCTACACGTCGGATCCGATGGTGATTCACATCGCGGCGATGCTGATCGTGTATTCGGCGCTGTTCCAGTTTTCCGACGCGATTCAGGTTACTGCCGCCGGTGCGTTGCGCGGATATCAGGACACTCGCGTGACGATGATCCTGACCCTGTTCGCCTATTGGGGCATCGGCCTGCCGGTAGGTTACGCCCTCGGCCTGACCGACTGGCTCGGCGAGCCACGCGGCCCGAGCGGCTTGTGGGAAGGCCTGATCGTCGGCCTGAGCTGCGCGGCGCTGATGCTGTCGATCCGCCTGACGCGCAGTGCACGCAAACGCATTCGCATCAGCCGTTCGATGGGCTGACCGGCCATAAAAAAAGACCTGCACATGCAGGTCTTTTTTTTGCCTTCCGATCAACCGGACTTCTTGCGAATCCAGTACAGATAGGTCCCGGCTTCTTCGTGCTGCCCCACCAGTTCATGGTCGAGAAACACGCAGAACTTGGGGATGTCGCGACGGGTCGACGGGTCGGTGGCGATCACCTTGAGCAGGCCGCCGGGCACCAGGTCACGGATGTGCTGGTGCAGCATCATCACCGGCTCCGGGCAGTTGAGGCCCGTAGCGTCGAGGGTGCCGTCGACCGGCGTATTGATCATTTCACTCATGATTCACTCCTGAAACTGGCCGGCATTGTCGCCCAATGCCGGGTGTTCGGTCACCTGTCGCGCGCTCAGCGGGCTTTGGTTTTCTTCACGTCATGGCGGCGCAAATGGCAGGTCACTTCCTCGCGGTCGTGGTAAAGCTGCTTGCAGCCGATGTCGACCTTGATCCCGCGGGCCTTGAAACCGTCGGCGATGCGTTCGAGCAGGCGCTTCACTTCAGCGTAACGCTGCTTCATCGGCAACTTGAGGTTGACCACCGCTTCCCGGCAATGCCCCTCGCCGATCCACTCTTCGAGCATCGCGGCATTGCGCGCCGGCTTCTCGACGATGTCGCAGACCATCCAGTCCACCGGTTGCTTAGGTTTGAAGGTAAAACCGTCGGCCATCAAGTGCTGCACCAGACCGGTGTCCATCAGGCTTTCGGCCATCGGGCCGTTGTCGATGGCGGTCACCAGCATGCCGCGATTGACCAGTTGCCAGGTCCAGCCGCCCGGCGCCGCGCCGAGGTCGACGCCGGTCATGTCGCTGTGCAGGCGATCTTCCCACTGATCGCGCGGGATGAAGTGGTGCCAGGCCTCTTCCAGCTTCAGGGTCGAACGGCTCGGCGCCTCACGAGGGAACTTCAGACGTGGAATGCCCATCGGCCACATCGCCGAGTTACCGGCATCGGCCAGACCTAGAAACACTTCACGGCCGCTCTTGAAGGTCAGCAGCAGACGCGGCTTGCTGGCGTCCTCCACCAGTTTGCCGGCGCCGGTCAGGGCCTTGCGCAGCGGGCCTTCGAACTTCTTGCAGAAGTTCGACAGCTCCTTGCCATCGTTGGTGTCGACGACTTCCAGCCACAGGCTGCCACACACCGGGAATTCAGCCATGTGCGCGAGGATCACGCTGATGCGGTCGGTTTCCGGCAGATCGATGAAAAACCCGCGCGCCCACTGGCGCGGGAAGATCAGCTCGGCGAAACGCTGACCGCGCATCAGGCGCTCGGCACCGTCTTCTTCGGTGCAGACGAACTCGGCGCAAGCGGTGGCCGGTTTGGCCTTGGCATAGCCGGCCACGTTGAGTTGGGCGGCGAGGTCGGAAATCTCCGAACAGACTTCGCCTTCGAAGCCTGGCCGGCAATGCATGAATAGGGTGTTCATTCTTACTCCTGGGCAGAGGGCGATCATTCATCCCCTGCGCGATGCCCAGACCCTGCATTGAAGCAAAGCCTGTCACGAAAACCGGCGCATGATAGCCCATGTCGGAACCTTGGTTCTGTCCATAGAGTCCAGTTATTAGCCAGCTACTGAAAACAGGGCTACGTTGATAGCTCTGCCCGTCCCCTCAATCCGTAGCCGTGCGGATTCAAAGGAGTGATCGTAATGCCGTCCCTCGATAGTCTGAATTCTCTGAAAACCCTCAAAGTCGATGACAAGACTTACCACTATTTCAGCCTGCCGGATGCTGCCAAAAGCCTGGGCGATCTCGACAGGTTGCCGATGTCGCTGAAAGTCCTGCTGGAAAACCTGCTGCGCTGGGAGGATGAAAAAACCGTCACCGGCGCCGACCTCAAGGCCATTGCCGCGTGGCTCAAGGAGCGCCGCTCCGATCGCGAAATCCAGTACCGCCCTGCCCGCGTGCTGATGCAGGACTTTACCGGCGTTCCCGCCGTGGTCGATCTGGCCGCGATGCGCGCCGCTATGGCCAAGGCCGGCGGTGATCCGCAACGAATCAACCCGCTGTCGCCGGTGGATCTGGTGATCGACCACTCGGTGATGGTCGACAAATTCGCCAGTGCCAGCGCCTTCGAACAGAACGTCGACATCGAAATGCAGCGCAACGGCGAACGCTACGCCTTCCTGCGCTGGGGCCAGAGTGCGTTCGACAATTTCAGCGTGGTGCCGCCGGGCACCGGGATCTGCCACCAGGTCAACCTCGAATACCTCGGCCGCACCGTATGGACCAAGGACGAAGACGGCCGCACTTATGCCTTCCCCGACACGCTGGTCGGCACCGACTCTCACACCACCATGATCAACGGCCTCGGCGTACTCGGTTGGGGCGTCGGCGGGATCGAGGCGGAAGCGGCGATGCTCGGGCAACCGGTGTCGATGCTGATTCCCGAAGTGATCGGCTTCAAACTCACCGGCAAGCTCAAGGAAGGCATCACCGCCACCGACCTGGTGCTGACCGTGACCCAGATGCTGCGCAAGAAAGGCGTGGTCGGCAAATTCGTCGAGTTCTATGGCGACGGCCTCGCCGACCTGCCGCTCGCCGACCGCGCAACCATCGCGAACATGGCTCCGGAATATGGCGCGACCTGCGGATTCTTCCCGGTCGATGACGTGACCCTCGACTACCTGCGCCTGTCCGGCCGTCCGCCTGAAGTGGTGAAACTGGTCGAGGCCTACACCAAGGCTCAGGGCCTGTGGCGCCTGCCCGGTCAGGAACCGGTGTTCACCGATAGCCTGGCGCTGGACATGGGCAGCGTCGAAGCCAGCCTCGCCGGGCCTAAACGTCCGCAAGACCGTGTCTCGCTGCCGAATGTCGGCCAGGCGTTCAGTGACTTCCTCGACTTGCAATTCAAACCTACCAGCAAGGAAGAAGGACGCCTGGAAAGCGAAGGCGGCGGTGGCGTGGCGGTGGGCAATGCCGATCTGGTCGGCGAAACGGACTACGAGTACGACGGCCACACCTATCGCCTGAAAAACGGCGCCGTGGTGATTGCCGCGATCACCTCCTGCACCAACACCTCCAACCCCAGCGTGATGATGGCCGCCGGCCTGCTGGCGAAAAAAGCCGTGGAAAAGGGCCTGACCCGCAAGCCGTGGGTGAAGAGCTCACTGGCACCGGGTTCGAAAGTCGTCACCGATTACTACAAGGCCGCCGGATTGACTCAGTACCTCGATCAGCTCGGTTTTTCGCTGGTCGGTTACGGCTGCACCACTTGCATCGGCAACTCCGGGCCGCTGCCGGAACCGATCGAAAAAGCCATTCAGAAAGCCGACCTGACCGTGGCTTCGGTGCTGTCCGGCAACCGCAACTTCGAAGGTCGGGTGCATCCGCTGGTAAAAACCAACTGGCTGGCCTCGCCGCCGCTGGTGGTCGCTTACGCCTTGGCGGGCAGTGTGCGCACCGACATCAGCAGCGAACCGCTGGGCAATGACCAGCAGGGCAATCCGGTTTACCTGCGTGACATCTGGCCGAGCAGCAAGGAAATCGCCGACGCGGTGAATCAGGTCAACACCGCAATGTTCCACAAGGAATACGCCGAAGTGTTCGCCGGTGACGAACAGTGGCAAGCCATCGAAGTGCCGCAAGCCGCGACCTACGTCTGGCAGGCGGATTCGACTTACATCCAGCACCCGCCGTTCTTCGACGACATTGCCGGGCCATTGCCGGTGATCGCCGATGTGAAAGGTGCGCGAGTGCTGGCGCTGTTGGGCGATTCGGTGACCACCGACCACATCTCCCCCGCCGGCAACATCAAGGCAGACAGCCCGGCCGGGCGTTACCTGCGCGAACAAGGCGTCGAGCCACGGGACTTCAACTCCTACGGTTCGCGCCGGGGCAACCACGAAGTGATGATGCGCGGCACCTTCGCCAACATCCGTATCCGCAACGAAATGCTCGGCGGCGAAGAAGGTGGCAACACGATCTACATTCCGACCGGCGAGAAACTGGCGATCTACGACGCGGCCATGCGTTATCAGGCCTCAGGCACGCCGCTGGTGGTGATTGCCGGGCAAGAATACGGCACCGGTTCCAGCCGCGACTGGGCGGCCAAGGGCACCAATCTGCTGGGGGTGAAAGCGGTGATCGCCGAAAGCTTCGAGCGGATTCACCGTTCCAACCTGGTGGGCATGGGCGTGCTGCCGTTGCAGTTCAAGCTGGATCAGAACCGCAAAAGCCTGAACCTTACCGGCAAGGAAACCCTGGATATTCAGGGGCTGAGCGGTGTCGAGTTGACGCCACGGATGAACCTGACCCTGGTTATCACCCGTGAAGACGGGCGTCAGGAGAAAATCGAAGTGCTGTGTCGCATCGACACCCTGAACGAGGTGGAGTACTTCAAGTCCGGCGGGATCCTGCATTACGTGTTGCGCCAGTTGATCGCCTCGTAAAACCTGCAGATGCAGAAACACCGCCAATTGGCGGTGTTTCTGTTTGGGCACGGCACTTTCCTGTGGACGAAAAAAAACCCGCCGAAGCGGGTTTTTCCCAAGACCATTATCGACTCCCTGTCGGCAGCGATCCTTGCTAATGGTCGATCATCCGTGATCCTGAAACACTCCCTGTGCTTCAGTTGATGAGGCTAGATTACGCTGTGGATCCAATCGGCAATAGTCGAAATAGCTACCATCGCGTGTAAGACATTCGCTATAGCGGGCCTTCCGAAAACCCTTAGACGTGTCAGGCATCGAGCGCAGAAGCCGCCAGCTGCGCGACTTTCAGCTGCCCTTTTGCCGCAGTTTGCTCGTCATCCTCCAGAAACCATGCGGCAGACAGTCCGGCGAACGCCAGTACCCATTGCAGCAGGCGTTTTCGCTCGATTCCCGCTGCTTCGCAGATCACGTCGACTTGTCTCCGAAAGCGCTCGGGGTCGGTGGCGGTGGGCAATTCCGGGTTGCAGATCAGGTTGGCATAGTCATAACCGCGCTCGCCCTGCACCCGCTTGGGGTCGATGGCCAGCCAGCCCCGTGGGCCGAAATCGAGGACGTTGTCGTGGTGCATGTCGCCGTGCAACACCACCACATCCTGCGGTTCGGCAAGCAAGGCCTGGGCGGTTTGCAGGCAATCGGCATATGGGCCGCCGTATCGGGCTGCGGCCACTCGTAATGAAGCGAACCAAGGCGTCAGTTCCACTAACGGCGGTGGCGGCGTTGGTCGCGGTGCGTGTAGGCGCGCCAGCGCTCGGCACATGATCCGCGTGGACTCGTCGTCCTCGCCGTTGAGCGCCATGTGCATCAGCGAGCGCTGGCCCATCGCCCGCTCCAGCAACAGGCCTTCGTCGTGATGGGCGAGCACCCGGGCGGCGCCGTCGCCGTCCCACCAGGTCATCAGCAGGTTGCCGTATTTTTCTTCGTCGTCCACCGCGACTTTCAGCATCGCCGGAGTATCGTCCTGACGCACCGGCAACAGGCGGCTGCCCGGGGTGATGATCGGCTCGCCGTCCGGCGCCAGCGCCCAGCGTTCAAGCCACGGCGTAAACAGGTCGGGATCAGCCACCTTCACGCTCACGGGCCCGGTCGCTCTCCGCGAGGAAGCGCTCCAGCCGACTCAACTGTTCCTCCCAGCCCCGACTGTCCATGTAGTACGCCTCTTTCTGACGCACGTCGGGAATGTGTGCAAAACCTGACTCGGAGACTTTCAGCAGCGTGCCGTTCTCGTAGTCCTGCAGTTCGAATCTGACCAGGGTGGTCGGTTCCTGCGAGTAGTCGATTTTCGGATTTACCGCATAGGGATGCCAGCGGAAGGAGAACAGTTGCTGCGGCTCGACCCGCTCCACCAGCACGTTCCAGAGCACATGTTCATAACCGGGGTATGTGACCTGCCCCTGCGTCCATTCGCCGGCGATAAACCGCCGGCCCTCCAGCGCAACGCCGAACCACTGGCCGAACGCTTCGGCATCGACCAGGGCGCGCCAGACATGGGAGCGCGGCGACCTGAGCATGATTTTACGTTCAAAGCTGTTGGGTACTGGTTTCATACGTCACCTCCTGTTTTGAACAGTAGGCTTGTATGACCACATGTCCAATCCGAAGTTGTATCAATCCGGTGCAACGGTCAGGTCTGATTGAAATATCCGGCAGTATTTTGCGGCGCCGGTTCGTCAGAATGCGCACGGATCAGCGCTGCGAAACTGATAACGTTCGCAGCGAACTGAACGACACAAGGACGTCATCATGCAGCCTTCTCTCCCCGAACGTTACCGTGGCGCCCTCCTCGGCCTGGCCTGCGGCGATGCCGTGGGAACCACCGTCGAATTCCAGCCGCGCGGCAGCTTCCTGCCCCTGACCGACATGGTCGGTGGCGGGCCGTTTCGCCTGAAGCCCGGTCAATGGACCGACGACACCTCGATGGCGTTGTGCCTGGCGGAAAGTCTGCTGAACAAAAACGGCTTCGATGCCGCTGACCAGATGGGCCGCTATCTGAACTGGTGGCAATGGGGCTATCTGAGTTCGACCGGCGAATGTTTTGATATTGGCATGACCGTGAGTCAGGCGCTGGATCGCTATCAACACACCGGAGAGGCGTTTGCCGGCTCCACCGATCCCTACAGCGCCGGGAACGGCTCGTTGATGCGACTGGTGCCCGTGGTGCTGTTTTATTTCCCCGATGCCCGGAAAACCAGGCGATTCGCCGCCGACAGTTCACGCACCACGCACGCGGCGCCCGAGGCCATCGAATGTTGCCAGCTGTTTGCCGAACTGCTTGGCAAGGCTCTGGAAGGCGCATCGAAAGCGCAACTGCGCACCCTGCCGCAAACAGCCTTCAGTCAGCCCAAGGTGGCGGCGATTGCCCGGGGCGAGTACCTGCACAAGACCGAGCGCGACATTCGCGGCAGTGGCTACTGCGTCGAATCCCTGGAAGCAGCGTTAGGGTGCTTCCAGCACACCGACAGCTTTGCCGCGGCCGTCCTGCAAGCGGCGAATCTGGGCGATGACGCGGACACCACGGCCGCCATCGTCGGCCAGTTGGCCGGCGCCTTTTACGGCGTGCAGGGAATACCGTCAGGGTGGCTGGAAAAACTGCATGACGGAGAGGAAATTGCCGCGACAGCGGAGCGGTTGCTCAACGCATCAAGGCAGCATAAATCCTGATGGCGCCACGAAGTCGCTAAACTGCCCGGCACGTTCATTCACCAAAGCGAGATGACTCATGTCCCCACGCCTGCTTCTGGCCCTGACACCCTTTCTTTTCACTTCTGTTGCTCACGCTGCCGTGGACTGCGCCAATGCCAGCGATCAGGCGACGATGAATCAGTGCGCTGCGCAGGAAAACAAGGCGGCGGACAAGGAGTTGAACACGGTTTATCAGCAGATCACTGCTCGGTTGAAGGACAACCCTGATGGCAAGAAACTGCTGGTGAGCGCGCAACGGGCATGGATCGGCTTTCGCGATGCCGAGTGCAAGTTTTCGGCATCCGGCGTGGCAGGCGGGAGTGTTTATCCGTTGATCTACAACAATTGCATCGCCTCGGTGACAAAAACGCGAACCGAGGCGCTCAAACAGTATTTGAAATGCGAAGAAGGTGACATGAGCTGCCCAGTGCCCGGGGCCTGATTTTCGGGGCGGTTTAGAGAGCCCCTTCGCGAGCAAGCCCGCTCCCACATTTGAACCGCATTTCAAATGTGGGAGCGGGCTTGCTCGCGAAGGCGTCATCCCTGACGCCGCTAATTACCGAACAAAAATCTGCGCCGTAGTAATCGCCATATCCCCACCCGGCAACTTGATGCTGCCGGTCTGTTTCATGGTCTCGGCATCAAAGATCGCCACGTCGTTGAAGGTCCCGGCCAGATAGATCTTGCTCCCGTCCTTGTTGAACGAAATGCAGTAGTAGGAATGGTCCAGTGTCGCCGCCTGTATCAGCTTTTTCTGCTTGATATCGTACTTGGCCAGACGATTGAGCACGCCGAACATCAGGTTCGGATCCTTGGGCGAGCGCATACCGCTGAAGTAGATCTCGGTCAGCGGGCCGAAATCGGTGGTTTCGGTCTTGCCGGTTTTCAGATCGACGCTGAACAAGCCGTACAGGTATTCAGCGGTGGCCGGGTCCTGCTTCTTGTCCTTGAACCTGGCGGCGGTGTACAGCAGCGAGAAATCGTGGCGGTAAGTCTGCTGGTTCCACACGTAAAGCACGTCCGGCGCGCTGTAGTTCGCTCGTTTCCAGTGACGGCTGGGGATCAGCACGTCGAACTTGCCGCTCTTCACATCGACCTTGTACACATCAGCGCCGGCCACATAGAGCGTGCCGTCATCGCCGCTCTGCATGATCGTCAACTGCCGTGGCGCCGGGAAGCTACGCACTGGCTTGGCGTCCATCCCGGCGTCGGTGGCGTAGACGTCCAGACGCGGCTGTTTGACCTCGTAGCGATCATTGAGCATCTGGGTCGGGTTGGCGATGGTGTACAGCTCCTTGCCGTCATGACTGACGGTGAAAGCAAACATCGAGCGCGCCTTTTCCCCCGGCTGCTGGGTGATGCTGGCGTGGAACACCTGCTTGCAGTTGTCCAGTTCGACACCGTAAACATCGGCATAATGGTTGTTCAACACGTACGCGGTCTTGCGATCCGGCGACAGCTGCACGGTGCCGGGGCCAAAGGCGTCAGGCATCTTGCAGGTCTTGTACAGGCTGTCGGTCGCCAGGTCGATGACGTGCAGGTTGTTCGGATAGTTAGTGGTCAACATGTACTCGTGACCGTCTTGCAGCGCGGTGTTCTCATCGGCCAGAACCGGGAGCGAACAGGCGCTCAGAACCGCGAGTGCGGCAAGGCCGCAGGCTTTGTTGAGGCTAGGCATGCTGGAATCCTTCTTCTTAGCGATCACTTGTCTTTCGGGAAGACAGTGCCGAGGTTGCGCCAGTTGTCGTTGGACGCCTGGGCATCCTTGTTCCAGTCCGGGTAGGTGCTCATCATGTCCGGCACCTGGGCCGGCCACCAGCACGGATCAGAGCAGCCATACAGGTCAGCCTCCATCGGCTGGCACAGCGACGACACCCCGCCGAACGCATCGATTTCCCAACCCGGGTCGGTGGTCGAGGCACAGCCGGCGACGGAGCTCATCGCCACCACTTCTTCGATGCGGTTCTCGTCCGCGGCCTGATCCAGCTTCAACGCTTTGTTATTGATTGCCTTGAGATGTTTCATATCAGTGAGCCTTGCGCGGAGTGATGTAGCTGCTGATGAACGCAGGGTTGTTGGCCATGATCCGGGTGTAGACCTCAATGCCGAAGTCGACCCAGTCACGCATCAGTTCGCAGTAGTGATAAGTCGGGTGCGCCGGATCGCCGTAGCGGGCATAACTTTCGTGGTAGCAGCCGCCGGAGCACAGGTTGCGGATCTGACAGTCATGGCAACCGGTGTTGGTGCGATCCAGGCGCTGGGACAGGAAGTCGTTCAACTCAACCTGCTTAACGCCGCTGTGGACGTTGCCAAAGGTCGGCAGCGACGAGCCGGTGAAGCGATGGCACAGGTTGAGTTCGCCCTTGTGATCGACCGCCAGCATCTTCAATCCGGCACCGCACGGCAGGGCTTTTTTGTGGCCTTCGTGGATATCGGTGATCAACTGATGCAGGTTGGAAAAACCAATGTTGCGGTGCTCCAGCGCAGCCTCCAGATAACGCCGACCGAGGCGTTTCATGCTGGCAAAGACTTCGATCAATTCGTCAGTGGTCAGGTTGAAGCTGCTGATATCGCCGGAGGTCACCGGAGCAAATCCGACCTCGGCAAACCCCAACTCGTTGAACAGGTGATCCCAAATGGTTTCAACGTCGGTGACGCCCGTGGTCAGGGTCACCCGCGCACCGACCGGACGGCTGTTGTAACGCGAAAGCAGCATTTCAGCCTTGCGCCGCACCACGTCATAGGTGCCCTGCCCGCCCACGGTGATGCGGTTGCGGTCGTGCACGGTTTTCGGTCCGTCGATGCTCACTGACAAGCCGAAGCGGTGGGCATTCAGGTAGTCCACGGTTTCTTCGGTGAGCAGCGTGGCATTGGTGGTCATCACGAACTCGACGAACTTGCCGGCCTCGGCAAACCGCTTCTCGCAGTAATCGACCATGTACTCGATCAGCTTGCGATTGCTCAGCGGCTCGCCGCCGAAAAACACCACGGTGAACCGTTCTTCGTCGGGGGACTCACGCAGCAACATTTCCACCGAGGCGATGGCGGTTTCGACGTCCATCTTCTTGCCGGCGGACGGCTTGTCGAGGTCTTCCTTGTAGCAGTAGGTGCAGCTCAGGTTGCAGCCGGTGTTGACGTTGAGCACCACGGTGTTGATCGCCGTGCGCTCGACACGTTTGACCGCGATGTCCGGCGTCAGCGGCGAGCCGTCGCTGACCAGTTCCAGCGAAATCAGCTCGCGCAGGGTCTCGTTGATTTCCTCGCCGTTGAACCGCGCGCCGAGGCGCTGGATCAGGTCTTCCGAGGAGCAACCGGGGCCGCGCAACGCATCAATGATAGTCCCGGTCAGTTCATCGCTGGCGAACAGCGAACTGCTGGGGATGTGGAACAGCATGCGGTCGGCGTCGACGTGCACTTCGTGCAGATTACGTTCGACCAGATTCAAGATAGCGCCCATTGCAAACCTCCTGTGCAAGCCCCGCTTGGGGGACTTGCGGTCATTCCGAAAAGTGTCTGAATCGCTGTCGCTCAGCTCAACTCACGTTTCAACATCAGGGAATGGGTGGATTGTTCCAGCGTTGCACGGTGACGATCAGGTGGCCTTCGCCGGTCAGGGATTTCCCTGCGTCGTCGACGGCGGCGATCACCTTGAGGTTGCCGGCATTGTTGGTGGACATCTTGCGTGCCGGATTCGGCCCGGCATCGCCCGGGGTGAACACGCCCGCGTCGGTCTGCATGGTGCCGGCGAACTTGACGTCCTCGTCCTCTTTGGCGCGCTCGTCGAAGGCTTCGACTTTCCATTGCGCCGGGAACACGCCGATGCGATACGGCTTGCCGTCGGCACCCTTGCCCCAGGCTTCGGCATCGAAGCGGCCCTGGACTTTCGGCGTCGAACCGCCGCCCTCGCCGATCCGTGCCACCGAGAATTCCGGCACCACTTTGACCGAGGCGATCCTGCTGTACACCGACAGGCTCGGGCCTTTCAGGCTGCCGACGCTGACCGCGCGCAGGCCCGGCTGGGCATTCGCTGCCGCTTTTACTTTGACCTTGATCCGGTCGGCGCTCTGCTCGACCACTTCGACCACGTCCACGCCTTTGCCGAAGTTCGGTTTGCCGCTCAGACCGCTGCCGATCAGGGTCACTTCGGTTTCGCTGCCTGCCTTCACATAACCTGGCTGCACCGCCAGCAAACGCTGCGAACCCTGTTTGGCGGCGACAAAGTCCAAACCGCGCTCATCGTGCTCGGCCTCGAACATCCGGCCCTGCATGGCGGTGCCTTGTGCGGCGAACACCTGACGCATGGTCACGCCATCGACGGTCACGTTGCCGCGCCATTCGTAGCCGCTGTAAAGGATTGCGCTGCCATCGCCGTTGAACGGGCTGCCGTCGGCGTACTGACCTTTGACGGCGACCTTGAAGGTGTCACTGCCATCGGCGGTGACGCTCATGGTGCCGGCCAGTTCACCCTTGCCCGGCAAGTGGCCGCTGAAGCTCCAGTCGCCCACCAGCGCTTCCGCTTTCGGTGCGGTTTTGACCCAGGCTTGCCATGCCGGGTTATCCAGTGGATAACGCTTGGCCAGCAGCGGGACCATTTCCTTGCGGGCGATATCGAACCAGTCACGATCACGGGACATGGCCTGATATTCCAGCGACGGCCATTGACCGAGGTGGAAATTCACCAGACGTTCCCATTCCTGAGCCGGACGCCGTTGCAGGGCGATCCGCGCGCCGGAGTGGCAGCGTCCGCACATCTGCGCGGTTTTCTCGTCGAACTGCTCGACGGTGTTCAACCGCCGTTCCAGTGCGTAACGCACGCCATCGGTTTCGCTGGGCGCCAGGCCCTGGGTGTCGGCGAGGTATTTGACCAGCGTGCGACGGTCGTCATCACTGATCTGCAAACCGTGCATGGTCTGCATCCGGGCGATGCTCATCAGCCAGCCTTCCGGGGTCTTGCGCTGGTGGCTGATGCGGCTCAACTGGTCGCCGGCTTCAGGGGTGTGACAGCCCTGGCAGGTTTCCTTGAGGATGGTCTGGGCATCGCGGGCTGCCAGACTGTACGGCGAATGCAGGGCCACGCAAGCGGCCACGGCCAGCAGGCTGGCGCTCATGCCTGATCGGAGTTTTCTCTTCATCAACGTCGAACCTCGCACGGTGCTTTCTTATTGTTGTGGCTTATCGTTTTTATGGTTTCTGCCGTTCGTGGCGATGCACGAACGGAGGCAAGCGAAACGTCTGCTGTGAGCAATACACGGAGCGTGCCAGCTTGCCGATAAGCTTTTCAATCAAGCAGTTACGTGAAGATCAAGGCGAAGTGGCGGTGCCGCCGGTGCTTGCCGGCGTCCAATTTCGCGACAGCTGTTGCAGTCTGAGACAAGCATAGTTGTTGCGGCGTCAGCGACATTGCGTCACGCGACAGATGACCCGGAGCTGGCAGTATCCCCCATGAAAAACCTCCAGAAGAGTGACGCCTGCCGAACCCGCACGAAAACAAGCCCCGCCAATGACGGGGCTCTTGTATTGGTTGTTTACCCGCGCCTAGCGAACAGAGTTGTCCGGGTGAACCTTGTAACGCCCACAATGGTTGCAAACCATCGAGCATTCACAGTGGGCGCCGGCCTTGGCTGCCAATGCCGCGGAATCACGCTGGGCCGCTTGAATTCGACGATCCCGGTGATACGCATACATGAGCAGCATACTGACGCCCATACACCACAGCCCCACAATTAAAGCCGCCATCATTTTCCCTCCATCATGGCAACACCGAATGAGGTAACGATTACGAAAAAACTGGTTGAAGCCATCCACGCACCTGCCCGAATCGTATCGACATCGGTCAAGTCGCCGATCAATAGCGCCGCAATCCCTGTCACCAGAAATCCAGTCCCCACGCCCATCGTAAAATTGGTTAGCCATCGAATGATTAAGTTGTTCATCGACATCCCTGTGAAGACACTGACCCGCCAAATCCGTGGCAGGAAAACCCTATACACCAAGCAACTTAGCTCGTACCTCATGCCTCCACCAGTCGGTAAAAACTGTCAGACGCGCGACTTTTCCTACACCTGAAACGGCCCGACTTCGCCAAGGCCCCGTGACAGCTGGATTGGCTTTGTAGGACGCGTATCTTGCTTCTCAACGGGTGTCGCGTTTTGAGACAAATTCACCCTCATTGCCACTCAAACTCTTCCTCCTTTCGCCCGTGCAACCGGGCTGTGCGCCACCTTCGAGCATTTGGCACAACCATTGCGAAAGCTCCTCTCGATCCCATCGAACAACAAGAGGTTTCGCCATGCCCCTGCCCTATCTGCTCCCTGCCACCTCGGCCTTTATCCAGCGCCCGCCACGCATGCTGATCGGCGGCGACTGGGTCGAAGCCACCGACGGCCAGACCATGCCGCTGCACAACCCGGCCACCGGTGAAGTGCTGTGCGTGGTACCGCGCGCCACGCTGGAAGATGTCGACCGCGCGGTGCTCGCCGCCCGGCAAGCCTTCGATGATTCAGCCTGGAGCCGAACCCGTCCGCGCGAGCGGCAGAACCTGCTGTGGAAACTCGCTGACCTGATGCAGCGCGACGCCGAGCTGCTGGCGCAACTGGAATGCCTGAACAACGGCAAGAGCGCGGCGGTGGCGCAGGTGATGGACGTGCAACTGGCCATCGACTTCCTGCGCTACATGGCCGGTTGGGCGACCAAGATCGAAGGTTCCAGCGTCGACGTTTCGTTGCCGCTGATGCCCGGCGATCAGTTCCACAGCTTCATCCGGCGCGAGGCGGTGGGCGTGGTCGGCGCCATCGTCGCCTGGAACTTTCCGTTGCTGCTGGCCTGCTGGAAACTCGGCCCGGCGCTGGCCACCGGTTGCACCGTGGTGCTCAAACCGGCCGACGAAACCCCGCTGACCGCGCTGAAACTGGCGGAGCTGGTGCTGGAGGCGGGTTATCCGGAAGGCGTGTTCAACGTAGTCACCGGCACCGGGATCACGGCCGGTTCCGCGCTGACTCACAACCCGCAGGTCGACAAGCTGACCTTCACCGGCTCCACCGCCGTCGGCAAGCAGATCGGCAAGATCGCCATGGACTCGATGACCCGGGTCACCCTGGAACTGGGCGGCAAATCACCGACCATCGTCATGGCCGACGCCGACCTGAAAACCGCCGCGGCGGGTGCGGCCAGTGCGATTTTCTTCAACCAGGGCCAGGTCTGCTGCGCCGGTTCGCGCCTGTATGTGCAGCGCAAGCATTTCGACAATGTGGTGGCCGATATCAGCGACATCGCCAATGCGATGAAGCTCGGCAACGGCCTCGACCCGAGCATCGATATGGGCCCGCTGATTTCCGCGCGTCAGCAGGAGCGGGTCTACAACTATATCGAAATGGGCCGGGAAAGCGGGGCGACCATCGCCTGCGGTGGCGAGCAGTTCGGGCCGGGGTTCTTCGTCAAGCCGACGGTGATTGTCGATGTCGATCAGCGGCATTCGCTGGTGCAGGAAGAGATCTTCGGGCCGGTGCTGGTGGCGATTCCGTTCGATGACGAGGCCGATGCGCTGCGCATGGCCAATGACAGCCCTTACGGATTGGGCGCGAGCATCTGGTCGAACGACCTGGCGGCGGTGCACCGGATGATTCCGCGGATCAAATCGGGATCGGTGTGGGTCAACTGCCACAGCGCGCTGGATCCGGCGCTGCCGTTTGGCGGCTACAAGATGTCCGGAGTCGGGCGCGAGATGGGGTATGCGGCGATCGAGCATTACACCGAGTTGAAGTCAGTGTTGATCAAGTTGTAATGACTGCGCTCACGGCTCAGGGTTTGAAACCCTGGGCCAACAGCCACCCACGAACGGCTCGCCCCTGCTCAAGCGTCAATCCCGCCAACACCTGATCCGCCGGTTCATCGCGCAAGCGCCGCACCAGCGGAGCCAGCTCGACACCTTGCACATGCCAGATCCCCAGCGGTTGATCCGCCGTGATCACCACCTCGGCATCATCGACAAACCCGTCACGCAACACCGGCATTCGTTCGATCCGCAACGCGGAAAAATCCACCGCAGCATGGGCCACTTCAGCGTCCGGCCACTGTCGCCGCGCCTGCCAGAACGGCCGATCGAGCCAGCGCTGTTCATCGGCATAAAAGTCCCGACCGATCCGCGCAAAGCGCAGGAACAACTGCTCCACACGTTGCCGGTGAAAACGTTGCGCCAGCGCCGCCCGCTCAGGTTTACGCAACAGCGTGTTGATCACCACCGATGACTGCAACGCCGAGGACAGCGACTGGAAAATCCCGTTGCCCGACAGCGGGTCCACTGCCATCGCTGCATCGCCGACACGAATCCAGTTTTCGCCACAGACCTTCGGCGCAAGGATCGCGGTGCTGCTGCGAGCGTGCAGTTGCAACTCCAATTCCTGCCCGCCGGCGAAGAAGGATTGAGTAAAATCCGAGGCCAGACGTCGCGCGCGGCAGTAATCGAGCAACTGCACCTTGCCCGGCAATTGGGCGCTGGCCACATCCACTGTCCACTGCCAATAACACTGACCATCGTCCCGTCGAGCCATCCACGCCCAACCGTCCTCGAGGCTTTCCACGGCACTGGCAGTCACACCCGGCGTGCCTTGCCACCGATTGAGCAGGCTGACCGTTTCCGGCCCGCGCAGACCTTTGCCCGACGCTGGCGCCTGTCGCCCACGGGCTTCCACCAGAAAATCCGCCGTTAGCGTCTGACCGCCATCGAGTTCAACCCGATGCCCCTCAGCCGAAGAATGAACATTCAGGATTCGCCCTTCAATCACCTCGACCCCGGCCACCCGCAGGTCTTCCCGCAAACCACGATCAAAAGTCGGGCGATCCAGCAGAAACTCGATGTTCTGCGCATGCTGCTGACCGTTCCACGCAACCTGCCTTTGGGACGGCAACGTGGCGTTCGTCAAAGCATGATTCAACCCGGCACCGCGCAACGCCTCCAGCACCCGTTGCGAGACGCCTTCGAGCGCCGCAAACCGCCGCCATTCGCTGACCAGCGTCACGGGGTAACCCAGTCGTCGCAGCCCCAATGCGACCGCCGCACCGGCGGGACCGGCACCGAGAATCAGGATCGCAGTCATGGACCGAAACGCCGTTCAGGGCCGCGATAACGAGCGTGCTGTCTCAGCCAGTCGATAACTTCGGCATTGCTCGCCTGCGGATGCTCCAGCAGATAACCGGCAATATGCCCGCTCAACGCTGCACACCCTAGACTGGCCCCGGACTGCCCCGGATAAGTGCCGCGAACACACGCGGCAAAATCCGCCTGCGCACTGTCGAGCCAAGACCATTGTTCATCGGTGCAACGGGCATCTCCGGTCACCCGCAGCACCTGCGGATAACTCGCCGGAAACACCGCCGCGCCCTGTGCCGGGCTCGACGCACACAGCAACACTCCACGGGCCACCGCCGCCGCGCAGGCTTCGTGCAACAGGCTGCGATCCTGGCGCAGGCCGAGGCTCAGATTGATCAGCCGCACGTCCTGCGCCACCAGCCAGTCGATGGCCGAGGCGATCTGCAATGCACTGGTAACGCCGCGCTGATCGAACACCTGGGCCACGCAGATTTTTGCGGCCGGTGCCCGACGACTGATTGCTTCGATCACTGCGCTGCCATGCCCGAGAGGATCGTCGCGCAACTCCGATTCGGCCAGGCCATCCTCCAGCAACGAGAAACGCCGCCCGGCAATCACCTGCACCCGCTGCGCTGCCGAGTGTCCGCTGTCGACCACACCGATACGCAACTCAGGCTTCATGCAGCACCGTTTTCGAAATGAGCACACCGTCGAGCAATTCAAAGCGCAGATCGGCATCGGCCAGGGTCGACGGACGATGGCTTATGAGGATCCGCGTGCGCCCGGCAAACAAGCGGTCGATGGCTTCGATCACCTCGCGCTCGGTAGTTTCGTCGACGGCCGACGTGGCTTCGTCGAGCACCAGAATCAGCGGATCCTGCAACAGCGCCCGGGCAATCGCGATGCGCTGTTTCTGCCCACCGGACAATTGCTGACCGCGCTCGCCCAATGGGCTGTCGAGGCCTTCGGGTAACGACGCGATCAGGCTGTCGAGTTGCGCCAGCCGTGCGACTTCGGCGATGGCTTCGCGGCTGGCGTCCGGCACTGCGTAAGCCAGGTTGTCGGCGAGGCTGCCGCGAAACAGCACGATGTCCTGACTGACCACGGCGATGCGTCGACGCAGCTCGAACAGCTCCAGTTCACGCAGATCCACTTCGCCGAGCAGCACTCGTCCGGACTGCGGATCGTGATGCCGTTGCAGCAGATCGATCAGCGTCGATTTGCCGACGCCGGAGCCGCCGCTCAATGCGACTTTCAAACCGTAGGGAATCGTCGCCTCGATGCCGCTCAACGTACTTGGTCGACCCGGATGGCTGAAGTGCACCGCGTCGAAACGCAGGTCGCCGGAAGTGGGAAACGGTTTCGGCGTGACCGGTGAAAACACCGTGGGTTCTTCGCCGCGCAACTCCATGACCCGACCGAGGCTGACGGTCATGCGCTGGATCGCCACGTACAACCCCAACAAACTTTGCACCGGCCCGACCGCCATCCCCAAATAGGTGGAAAACGCGATCAGCGCACCGAGTTGCCAGGTGCCCTGCACCACCCAATAACCGCCGATCAAAAACGCACAGGCGCGGGACAGCGAGGTCAATGTGCCGGGCACGGCCTGGGTAAAAAACTCGGTGACTTGCAGGCGCAGTAACTGGTTCATGTAGCCTTGCCCGAGGCTTTCCAGACGCCGCGCTTCACGCTGTTGCTGGCCGGCGGACTGGATGAATTTCATCACCGGCAAGGTCTCGACCATGAACGACGACATGTCCGCCGAACGCTCGCGCAACTGCCGCACATCGCGCTCGACCTTGCGCCGCATCCAGCGCAGCCACAGCACATCGAGCGGGATCAGTACCAGCGCCAGCAACGAGAGTTTCCAAGACAGAGTGAGCAGCATCACGATCGCCACCACCAAGCCGATCACGCTCGATACCGCCGAGAACAACGAGTCCACGGCAAAGCGCTGAATCTCCGCCACATCGCCGTCGAGCCGCGACATCAGATCGCCGATCCGGCGCTGACCGTAGAAGCTCGGCGAGAGCTTCTGCAAATGCCGGTAAAGGTCATCGCGCAGGGCAAACAGAATCCGCCCGGACAGGCGCGTGTGCAGATAGCGGTTGATCCCCGACAACGCCGTGCCGAGCAGTCCCGCGATGATCATCAACACCGCGATCAGTACCAGCATCGGAAAGTTGCGCGCCAGCAGCCCGTCGTCGATCAGCAGTTTGATCAGCCACGGCTGCACCAGCACCAGCAGCGACGCGCACACCGAAAGACCGAGCAGGCCGGCAATGGCCAAACGCTGCGGCCGCACGAAACCGTACAGCCAACGCAACGCCGCTTGCAGTGCGGCGGGGTTCTGGCTGTCGATCAGCCGCACGAACAGGCGCTGCATCACGAGCGCAACTGTTTGAGTTTGCGGTACAGAGTCGCGCGGCTGATGCCGAGGGCGTCGGCCGCGGCCGAGACGTTGCCCTGATGGGTGTCGAGGGACTGGCGGATCATCTCCAGTTCGTTCTCGCGAATGCTGCCGGTCTGGGGTTTCTCGGTGGCGGACAGTTCGTCGAGCATGCTGTCGGGCAGGTGATCGAGGGTCAGCACCGTTTCACCGGGTTCGCGCATGGCCAGCGCGGTTCGCAGCACCATTTCCAGTTGGCGGATGTTGCCCGGCCAGTGATAACCCGCGAGCAGGCGATTGAGGTCGTCGTGCAGTACGGCGTTCGGCGCGTCGAGTTTATTCAGCAGCCGAGTGACCAGCGCGCTGAAGTCATCGCGCTCACGCAGGGCCGGGAGCATCACGCTGATGCCGTTGACCCGGTAGAACAGGTCCTCGCGAAATTGCTTGTCTTCGACCTGACGCTTGAGGTCGCGGTGGGTGGCGCAGATCAGCGCGACGTCGATGTCCTGCTCTTCCCCGGCACCCAGCGGCGCGACCTTACGATCCTGTAAAACCCGCAGCAGACGCGCCTGCAAGGCCAGCGGCATGTCGCCGATTTCATCGAGGAACAAGGTGCCGCCGTGGGCCTGTTGCAGGCGCCCGATCATGCCGCCCCGGCGCGATCCGGTGAATGCGCCTTCGCGGTAGCCGAACAGTTCCGACTCGATCAGGCCTTCGGGAATTGCCGCGCAGTTCACGGCCACGAACGGTTTGTCGCTGCGGCTGCCGGCCAGGTGCATGGCACGGGCGATCACTTCTTTGCCGGTGCCGGTTTCGCCGAGCAACAGCACCGGCAATTCATTGGCCAGACCTTGGCGAGCCATGCGCAGGGCTCGGGCGTAGCGAGCGTTGTTGCCGGCCAGTGCTTCCATATCCGGCTGTGCCTTGGCGGTTTTCGCCACGCTGCGCGGCGGGCCGCCGAGGTTGACCGAACGCGCTGGGGCTAGCAGGGTCTTGTAGAAAAATTCACCCTTGGCGGTCTGCACACTGCCGACGCCACCCTGTTGCAGACGGGTCAGCAGTTGCACGCCATCGACCCCGAGAAATTCTTCGCAACGCCGTCCGACCAGCGCCGAACGTTCGGCCCGCAGCAACTGGCAGGCCTGGGCGCTGACCGCCAGAATCTGCCCGCCGAGACTGACCGCGAGCAGGCCTTGCCATGGCGATTCGAGATACTGGCGGCGACTGTGGAAGGCGAGGACGATTTGATCGGGAAAGCTGTTGTTGAACACCCGGCTCTCGATCTGGCTGACCGCCATGCTCAGCAGCGCGGTGCTGTCGTGGACGCGGCCGAGCGGGCCTTCGCGGGTCAGGTCGAGGACGCCAAGAATTTCGCCCTGAGGGCAATGAATCGGCACCGAGGTGCAGGAAAAATCGGTGAGGCGGTCGAGGTAGTGTTCGCCGCAATCAATCAGGGTGGGCCGCGCTTCGACCAACGCCGTGCCGAGGGCGTTGGTACCACGAGCGGCTTCGCTCCAGCAGGCGCCGAGGGTGATGTCCTGCAGACCGCTGCCCTTGAGCCGGTCGGCACGTCCCTCGACCGCAAGGATGGTGGCGTCGGAATTGGCGAGGATGATCAGGCCTTCCTTGCCCTGACGTTCGGCCAGGTAATCGATAGCCGGTATCGCCGCATCGATCAGCAGGCGATTGCTCGCCAGCAACACATCGAGACTGGCGCTCGACTCCAGCGCCAACTCATGTTTGCCATTGAAATGCACGCCGTGGCTCAGGCTGCGCCGCCACGAAGCATCGATCTCCGCACGCAACACGCCATCCGGGACCTGCCCTTCGAGATGGAGTTTTTCCCGGGCCAGCCGGGCTTCGTGGTGAGACTTGGGATCGGTTGTTTTTATAAGAGTCATCAAGCGCTCCGGAGCGGTCCGCTTTGCGCTTTTTTACATCAGCGCCCTGACGCCAATGTTTACGTTAACGTCAGGGCGATGGCAAGCACCACAGGGCGCTTCGTCAGGTGGATTGCCTCAGCGCTGCCACACCTCGCCATTCACGAAAAACGCCCGGGCATTGTCTTCGAGACTTTCCAGGTGATAACCACCCTCCTGCACGATCAGGCATGGCAGGCCCAGGCTGCGAATCCGCTCGCCCAATGTTGCAAAACCTTCACGGGTCACGGCGACTTTGCTTTGCGGATCCAGCTCATAGATATCGAAGCCCAGCGACAGCACCAGCACCTCCGCGCCAAACTCACGTAGCGCGTTCAACGCGACGTCCAGTTGCCCGAGGAAATCCGCTTCGCTGGAACCGTGGGCCATCGGCAGATTGAGGTTGAAGCCCTCCCCCGCGCCGCTGCCGCGCTCGTCGGCGAACCCGGCGACACCCGGATAGAAGTTCGTCGGATCGCCATGCACCGAGACGTAGAGCACGTCATCGCGGTCGTAGAAAATCTCCTGGATGCCCTGACCGTGGTGCATGTCGGTGTCGAGCACGGCGACTTTTTCAAACTTGTCACGCAGCACCTGCGCCGCCACCGCCGCGTTGTTCACGTAGCAGAAACCACCCGCCGCTTCGGCCCGGGCATGATGCCCCGGCGGACGGCACAAGGCGTAGGCCGCCGGCTCACCTTCGATCAGTGCCTGAGCGCCAGCCACTGCGCTTTGCGCCGACCAGTAGGCCGAGCGCCAGGTCTGCTCGCCCACCGGGCAACTGCCGTCCGCCAGATAGCGCGCCGCCTGGGCGAGGATGCCGCGCAATGCATTGGGCTCGCGGACGAAGATGTTCGACATCACCTCATCGCCCCAGTCTTCGGGGATTTCCTTCCAGCGTGCATGCGCTTCCTGAAGAAAGGTCAGATACGGCGCGCCATGCACCGCCAGCAACGGCGCGAGGCCGGCATCGGCGGGTTGCTCGACACTGAAGCCCAAGCCATGGGCGGCTTGCACCAAACGTTGCGCACGCTCGGGCACTTCCTGCGGCGTACGCATCTGCCCGCGCGAGTAATAGCTGCGTGGATGGTGGAGCAATTGTTCGGGGTGGAAAAAACTGCGCATGGTTCAGGCTCCCTGTTCGATTCGACCGGCGCGGGCCAGCACGGCGTTGAGCAATACGTCGGTGCCCTGCTTCACGTCTGCGGGCAACACATCTTCGGCTTCGTTGTGGCTCAGGCCTCCGACGCACGGGATGAACACCATCGCCGTCGGGCAGTAACGCGCGAGGTGAATCGCGTCATGGCCGGCGCCGCTGACAATCGACTGCTGAGCGTAGCCCAGCGCATCCACCGCCTCTTGCACGGCCGCCACACATTCGGCGTCGAACGGCGTGGCCGGGCTGATCCAGTGCGGGGTGATCGTCAGGTTCAGGCCTCGGCCGTCGGCGATGGCCTGCAAGCGGGCACGGACCTGTTGTTCCATGGCGGCAATGGCGTCGTCGCGGTGATGACGCAGATCGACGGTGAAATTCACCAACCCCGGAATGGTATTGCGCGAGGACTTGTTGATACTCAACTCGCCGACCGTGGTCAGGCCTTCGGGGGCAAAATCTGCGGCCAGACCTTCAATCGCCTGAATCATCCGCGCCACACCGTACAGCGCATCTTTGCGCAGCGGCATCGGCGTGGTGCCGGCATGGGCGGCCATGCCTTCCACGCGCACATCGAGCCAGCGGATCGCCTGACCGCCCGTGACCACGCCGATGCTTTTGGCGTTGTCTTCGAGAATCGGGCCTTGCTCGATGTGCGCTTCAAAATACGCATCCACCGCGCCGCCCAACGGGCGATCACCGGCGTAACCGGTACGCTGCAAAGCTTCTGCGACGCTGATGCCATCGACATCACGCACCGCCAGAGCGGCGTTCAGCTCCATGATCCCGGTGAACACCGCCGAGCCGAACATGGCCGGGGTGAAGCGTGCGCCTTCTTCGTTGGTCCACACCGCCACTTCCAGCGGTTTGCGGGTCTGGATGTTCAGATCGTTGAGGCAACGCACCACTTCCAGCCCGGCGAGTACACCGTAGACGCCGTCGAATCGCCCGCCTTCGGGTTGGGTGTCGAGGTGGCTACCCATCATTACCGGCGCGGCGTCCGGATCGATGCCGGCGCGACGGGCGAACAGGTTGCCGATGGCGTCCACGCTCAGGGTCATGCCGGCTTCGCGGCACCAGTGGGCGAACAGTTCGCGACCGGCCTTGTCTTCGTCGCTCAATGCCAGACGGCAGCTGCCGCCCCGGGCTGTCGCACCGATTTCGGCCATGGCCATCAGGCTCGCCCACAGGCGTTCGCCATTGATCTTCAACATGAGGTTCTCCTGAAATTCCGGGTCAGGCACGGGCCATTTCCGCGCGATGGGCACTGGTGTGACGACGGGCGAGGGACAGCACGCAGATCAGCGAAATGCCGGCGATCAGGCTGTAGAACACCGCCATCGGCCACCATTGCCCGGTGAATTTGTGCGCCAGCATCGTGCCGATCAGCGGCGTCAGCCCACCGGCCACCGCACCGCAAATCTGATAGGCCAGCGAGATCGCGGTGTAGCGCACGCGGGTCTCGAACATGCCGCTGACGTAACCGGCGATCACCGCGTAGAACGAGGCCATGCACACCACCGCCAGCGCGATGCCGAGGATGATCAGCGGCGCCTGGGCCGAACTGACCAACACGAACATCGGGTACGGCGAGACCATCGCCAGCAGCGACACCAGACACAGGAAACGCGTCGCGCCGATCTTCTCCGCCGTCCACGCGGCCAGCGGCTGAATGCAGAACTGGATGATCGCGACGAAGAACAGGCATTCGAGAATCAGCGAACGCGGCAGCGCCAGTTGCTGAGTGGTGTAGGCGATCATGAAGGTGTTGGTGAAATACACCCCGGCGATGCCCAGCGTGTTGGCGCCGATGCACAGCAACAGCGGACGCCACGCGGTGCGCAGGACTTCCATCACCGGCGCCTGTTCTTTCTTGATCTGCTTGCTGGCCTGCTCGCGGCTGGCGAGGAATTCCGGTGACTCGTTCACGCCCAAGCGAATCGCCAGGCCCACCAGCAGCAACAGCGCACTGGCGAGGAACGGCAGACGCCAGCCCCAACTCATCAGGTCTTCTTCCGGCAAACGGGTGACCGCACTGAACGCCAGCAGCGACAAAATCAAACCCGCCGGGCTGCCCAGTTGCGCGAACGAAGCGAAAAAATTGCGCCGGCCCTTCGGCGCATGCTCGCCGGCCATCAACACCGCCCCGCCCCACTCGCCACCCACGGCGATGCCCTGGACGATGCGCAACAGAATCAGCAGCACCGGTGCGGTTGCGCCGATCTGCGCGTAGGTCGGCAGCAGACCGATGCACACCGTGACCACGCCCATCATCAACAGCGTGATGATCAGCGATTTCTTGCGGCCGATGCGGTCGCCAATATGGCCGAAGATGATCCCGCCCAATGGCCGGGCAAAGAAGCCTACGGCGAAGGTTCCGAACGCCGCCATGGTGCTGAACAGCGGATCGTCGGAAGGAAAGAACAGCGCGCCGAACACCAGCGCGGCGGCGGTGGCGTAGATGTAAAAGTCGTACCACTCGATCATGGTGCCGATGAAGGCTGCGGCCGCCGCACGGCGCGGCTGGTTCGAAGCGTGGGGCTTCATGGGGTCGGGCTCCTTTGATTGTTTTTTTGGCAGGAGGAAAACGCTAAATCCGAGGCGCTCTGGCGGCGCCTGTCGTGGGGTGATTTATCGTCCCGGGGCTATGATTAGTCAATTTTCTATTTATTATTCCAAGTATTACCCCATCTTATAATCGAGAGCCGCCATGGCCGAACGCGATGTCCAACGCCTGCTCAACGATCGCTTGGACTGGAACCTTTTGCGCACCTTCCGGGTGATCGGCCAGGAGCTGAGCATCAGCCGCGCCGCCGCGCGTCTGCACCTGACTCAACCGGCGGTGAGCCAGGCACTCAAGCGTCTGGAGGAGCAGCTGGGTCGCCAGCTGATCGCCCGGCGCGGCCCGCGCTTTGCCCTTACCGAAGTCGGCGAGCAGATCTTCGAACTGGCCGGCGAGATCTACGGGCAGATGTCCCAGGTCAGCAGCCTGCTGGAGCAACCGGCCGACGAAGTGATCGGCAAGGTACGACTGCTGATCATCAGCCGGATCTTTTCCGAGCGCTTCGATGACTTCCTCGCCGACTTCCATAGGCTGTATCCACGAGTCGATCTGGAGGTCGACGTGATGCGCAGTTCGGACATCGTCAGCGCCCTCCAGGAGAAAACCGCGACCCTCGGCCTGAGCCTCAATCGCCGCCCGCAACCGCGTCTGGAACAGCGTCTGTTTCTGCGTCAGCGCTATGCGTTTTTCTGTGGCAAGCACCATGCACTGTTTGGCCGGCAGGACGTTGGTGAAGGCGACTTGCAGCGGGAGAACTTCGTCAGTTTCACCAGTGACCAGATTGGCGGCATGCTCTCGCCGCTGACGATTTTTCGCGATCAACAGGGCTTCAGCGGACGCATCGTCGCGTCATCGCCGAGCCTGGAAGAAGTGCGGCGACTGGTGATCGCCGGGTTCGGCATCGGCTGTTTGCCGGAGCACGTGGTGGCGGCGGACGTCGACGCCGGATTGCTCTGGCGCCTGCCGCCCCACGAGGGGATTGCCGATGTCGACATTCATCTGTTGTGGAACCGCGACCAGCGCCTGAGCCGCGCCGAGACGCTGTTCATCGAACGTTTGCAGGCCTGTCTGGCGGATCAGTAACCGAGCAGTCGATCCGCGCTGTTGAGCAACGGTTCACCGGCATTCAATCGGCGGAAGTTTTCGGCGATCTGTTCGGCGATGCAATCGTGAGATGCCGCCGAGGCCATGTGCGGGGTGATGGTCACGCCCGGGGTTTTCCACAGCGAATGATCGGCAGGCAGCGGTTCCTGTTCGAAGACATCGAGCAGTGCACCGCGCAGTTTTCCCCGGGCCAGCGCTTGTTGCAGATCCTCGATATTCAGATGCCCGCCGCGCCCGACGTTGACCAGTGCCGCGCCATTGGCCAAGTGCTCGAAAGTCTGACGATTGAGGATGCCGCGAGTCTCGTGGGTGAGCGGTAACAGGTTGATCAGCAACTCCACGCCGTCGAGGAACGGGTTGAAGGCATCGGTGCCGGCGAAGGTCTTCACGCCAGGTAAATCCTTGCTGCTGCGCGCCCAGCCCCGCACGTCGTAACCGGCACTGGCCAGGTCCTGGGCAATCGCGCTGCCGAGCGAGCCGAGCCCCATCACACCGATCCGAAACTCATGGGCCGGGCGTTGCAGCGGTCGCTCCCAATGCTGTTGGCGCTGTTGCTCCAGCACTTGATCGAAGCCGCGATGAAAGTGAATCACCGCCCAGCGTACGTACTCGGTCATGCCTTGGCGGTGGCCGGGATCAACCACGCGGCACACCGGCAAATCGGGGCAAGACGGATCGTGCTCCAGGTGATCGATCCCGGCGGCGACCGAGTGAATCACTTGCAGATTGGGTAACGCGGCGAGGCTGTCCGGCAGCGGAAACCAACAAGCCGCGATCTGCGCATTCGCCGCCCGGGGATCGTCGGCCAGCACCGCCGAAAGCTGCGGCGCGCGGCGTGCAAAGGCCTCCTGCAATTGTTTGAGCAACAGCGTGTCGCGGGACATCAGTGCAACGGTGTTCATGACAGATAGGACTCGCGCTGGGATTCGATCAGGGTCAGTGCGGCCTCCCAGGCCAGGTCGATGATGTTGTCCTGCTCATCGCGGTCGAACTGTTCGGCGGTGTGGGCGCAGACTTCCGGCGAGGGGAAATGCAGTTCGCAGCCACCGGCCAACGCCTGCACTTGCGCCTGGCAGGCACGCTCCAGAAAGTGGATTTCCTGGAATGCCTGAGCCACGCCGGAACCGCCGACCAGCAGGCCGTGATTGCGCAGGATCATCGCCCGGTGCGGGCCGAGATCGGCGATCAAGCGCTCACGCTCATCCAGCGACAGCGCGATGCCTTCGTAGGTGTGGTAAGCAAGTTTTCCGTAGAACTTCAGCGCGTGCTGACTGATCGGCAGCAGGCCTTGTTTCTGTGCAGCGACGGCCATGCCGGCAGCGGTGTGGGTATGGATCACGCAGTTCAGATCCGGCCGCGCCATGTGGATCGCCGAGTGGATCACGAAGCCAGCGGCGTTGACCCGATGCCCGGCGTATTCAGGGTCGACGATGCGTCCATCCTGATCGATACGCACCAGATCGGAAGCGCGCATGCGGTCGAAAATCACCCCGTAGCGGTTGATCAGAAAATGATGCTCCGGCCCCGGAATCCGCAGGGTGATGTGGGTGTCGATCAGGTCGGTCATGCGAAAGTGCGCGATCAAGCGGTACAGCGCGGCGAGGTCGCAACGGGCTTGCCATTCGATCGGATCAATGTGGGCGGGCTTACTCACGAGTACACCTCTTTGTTGGTATGAAGGACGACCGGGTTGGCCCGCAGACGCGCGAGGCCACAGACACCGATCAGCGACAGGGCCGACAGCAGCGTGAAGAACACCGCCAATGGCAGCCACTGTCCGGAAAACTTGCTGGCCAACAGCGTGCCGATCAGCGGCGTGGTGCCGCCGGCCAACGCGCAGCTCAGTTGGTAAGCGATGGAAATGCCCGAGTAACGCAGGTGCACCGGGAAGGCCTGGGTCATGTACCCAGCGATCACCGCATATAAGGCCGAGAGAATCACCACCGCGACGGCGATGCCGAGGGTCATCAACAGAATGTTTTGAGTGCCGACCAGCAGGAACATCGGGTACGGCGTGACCATGCACAGCAACGCCACCAGCATCAGGAATCGCCCTTCGCCAATGCGTTCGGCGAGCAATGCCGATACCGGTTGCGATAGCAGTTGAATGACGGTCACCAGAAACAGGCAGTCGAGAATGGTCGAACGCGGGATGCCCTGATATTGGGTGACGTAGGTGATCATGAAGGTGTTGGTGAAGAAGAATCCGGCCGAACCGATGGTGACGGCGGCGGCGGCAAACAGGATCTGCCGCCAGCACTGACGGATCACGTCTTTCACCGGGTACTTCGCTGTCTCGTTGTTGTCCTTGGCCTTGGCGAATTCCGGCGATTCATGCACCCCGGAGCGGATCATCAGACCGACCATCATCAGCACGCCGCTGGCGAGAAACGGCAGACGCCAGCCCCAGGCGAGGAAGTCTTCCGGCGACAGCGACGTCACCAGGCGGAACGCGATCAACGCCAACAACAAACCCGCCGGGCTGCCGAGCTGGGCGAACGAGGCGTAGAAGGTCTTGCGCTTGGCCGGAGCGTGCTCACTGGCCATCAACACTGCCCCGCCCCACTCGCCGCCGACGGAGATGCCCTGGATCAGGCGCAACACGATCAACCCGATCGGCGCCCAGATGCCGACGCTGGCATAGCTTGGCAACAGACCGATACCCGCCGTGGCCAGGCCCATCAGCGCCATGGTCACCAGCAGCATTTTCTTGCGACCGAGGCGATCGCCCAGATGGCCGAACACCATGCCGGCCATCGGGCGGGCGATGAAGCCGACGGCGAAACTGCCGAACGCGGCGAGCGTGCTGGTCACAGGGTCGCTGCTGGGAAAGAACACTTGCCCGAGCACCAGTGCGGCGGCGGTGGCGTAGATGTAGAAATCGTAGAACTCGATGGTCGTGCCAATGAAGGCAGCGGCCGCGGCGCGACGCGGCTGAGCGGTGGTGTGCATGCAAGAACCCTGTGTATTTATAGTTTTGGGCAGGTGTCGAGGCGGCTGACGCTCGCGCTCTGTGGCGCTTGTGGGCTTTATCGCTTCCGTGACAGGATTAGTCAATTTTCAAAAACTTATCTTTACTATTAGCGTGGCTACTACATGAATACTTCCAACTCATGGGTCGGTCGGCGTTTTCTCAATGACCGGCTGGACTGGAACCTGCTGCGCACGTATCTGGTGATCGGTCAGGAAGGCAGCATGAGCCGTGCTGCTGCGCGATTGCACATCACCCAATCAGCCGTCAGTCAGGCGTTGAAACGTCTCGAGGAACAACTGGATTGTGTGTTGATTGCCCGCAGCGGACGGCGCTTTGATCTGACGGTAACCGGGGAGGAAGTTCTGCGGATTGCGGCGGATATCTACGGCGATATTTCCCGTTTGGGCACCGTGGTCGAGAACCGTCATGACGACGTGGTGGGCAAGATCCGCATCCTCACCGTCAGTGGCGTGCAGGCGCGGCATTACGATGAGTTCCTTGCGGACTTCCACGAAACTCACCCGAAAATCGAGCTGGAAGTCGAGGTGATGGGCAGCTCGAACATCATCAGTTCATTGCTGCAAAAGACCGCTACGGTGGGAGTGGGATTATGTCGCCTGCCACAGCCTCGGCTGGAGCAACGAGTGCTGTTCCGAGAGCGCTACGCATACTTTTGCGGGCAGCGGCATCGACTGTTCGGGCAGCAGAATCTGACGCTGGAGCAACTGGCGGCGGAGAACTTTGTCAGCTTCACCAGCGATCAGCTCGGCGGCAATCTTTCACCGTTGACGCTGTTTCGTGACCAACAGGGGTTTACCGGCAAGATCGTCGCCTCCTCCACCAGTTTCGAAGAGATTTATCGTCTGATCTGTGCGGGGTTCGGGATTGGCTGTCTGCCGACTCACCTTGTACGGCGGGATGTCGAACAGGGTCTGCTGTGGCGCTTGCCGCCGGAGGACGGGGTGGTGGATTTCGATATCCAGCTGCTGTGGAATCGCGAACAGAAGATGACTCAGGCGGAAACGGTGTTCCTCGACAGCTTCCAGCACATGCTCAGCTTGCGTGAGCCTGTGCTGTGAAGCTGTGGCGGGTTAAACGTGGGGATCGCCCGGCGCCTTGGTCGGCGCCGCGTATTGCGGCTTGAGATGACCGTCCTGATCGAGTAGCCAGGCGTCCATGATCTGCCGCACCACAGGACCTGCGACGCGGCCACCGGCTTCGCCGTTTTCGATCATCACCGAGATGGCGATCTTCGGATGCTCGGCCGGGGCGAAACCGACGAACAACGCGTTGTCACGATGGCGCTCGAGGGTTTTCTCGCGGTTGTAGCGCTCGCCCTGCTTGATCGCCACCACCTGCGCCGTACCACTCTTGCCGGCGATGCGGTATTGCGCGCCGGCCGCCGCAGCACGAGCAATACCTCGGGCATCGTGCATCACCATCTGCATGCCGTGGTTGACCTGCTCCCAGTCACGCGGATCCTTGAGCAAGATGTTCGGCATCGGGTGTTCGTCCACTGGTGCCACCCCGTCGACGGTCTTGGCCAGATGCGGACGGTTCCAGATGCCCTTATTGGCAATCAATGCAGTGGCTTGAGCCAGTTGCAGCGGCGTGACCTGCATGTAGCCCTGACCGATGCCGAGGATCACTGTTTCGCCGGGGAACCAGGCCTGCCGGCGCGTGTCGCGCTTCCAGGCCTGGGACGGCATCAGGCCGGGAGATTCCTCGAACATGTCGAGTGAGACTTTCTCGCCGAGGCCGAACATCGCCATGTAATCGTGCAAGCGATCGATGCCGAGCTTGTGCGCCAGATCGTAGAAGTAGGTGTCGTTGGAACGCATGATCGCTGCGTCCATGTCCACCCAGCCATCGCCGCTATGGTTCCAGTTGCGGTACTTGTGGTCGAAGTCCGGTAGTTGGTAGTAGCCAGGATCGAAAACCCGGGTTTGTGGCGTGACGACACCAGCGTCTAGGCCAGCGATGGCCACTTCCGGCTTGATCGTCGAACCGGGTGCATACAGGCCGCGCAGTACGCGGTTAAACAACGGGCGGTCGATTGAGTCGCGCAGCGCGGAATATTCCTTGGAACTGATACCGGTCACGAACAAGTTGGGGTCGAAGCTGGGGTTGCTGACCATGGCCAGCACTTCACCGGTCGATGGGTCTAGTGCAACGACCGAGCCGCGACGGTCGCCGAGTGCGGCTTCGGCGGCTTCCTGGAGTTTGACGTCGAGGCTCAGGACGATGTTTTTGCCGGGTACCGGATCGGTGTGTTTTAGCACGCGCAGGACGCGGCCCTGAGCATTGGTTTCTACTTCCTCGTATCCGACGTGGCCGTGCAGCTGTGGCTCGTAGAAGCGTTCGATACCGGTCTTGCCGATGGATTGGGTGCCGCGGTATTCGACGGAATCGAGAGTCTTGGATTCTTTCTCGTTGATGCGGCCGACGTAGCCGATCGAGTGTGCGAAGTGTGCGCCCAGCGGGTAGTTACGAACGAATTGCGGCTCGACATCCAGGCCGGGCAAGCGGAACTCGTTGACTGCCAGCACGGCGATCTGTTCTTCGGTCAGTTCATAGAACAGCGTTACGGGTGTAAACGGGTGACGCGACTGCTTCATGGCCTTGTCGAAGACTGTGCGGTCTTCAGCGGGCAGGTGCAGGAGGCTAATGACTTCATCCAGCTCCTGGTTGACGTCGGTCGCGCGTTCGCGGGTGATGGTCAGGTTGTAGCTGGGACGGTTGTCGGCCAACAATACGCCGTTGCGATCGTAAATCAAGCCGCGTGTCGGCGGGATCGGCAGGACATGGACGCGGTTGTTTTCGGAGATAGTCGAGTGGTAGTCGAACTCGACGACTTGCAGGATGTACAGGCGCACAACCAGGGCGCAACTGACAGCGAAGACGAACAAGGCACAGGCGATCAGGCGTTTGTTGACCAATCGCGTCTCTTTTTCGTGATCCTTGATAGGGATGGGTTCGGGCATTTCTGCAGCCACTCTTTGACAAAAAATGAGCGCCGATCCTTGGGCGTGACATCAGTCCGTTAAAAAACGAGCTGCACCATACCAAAAACGGAGCGGTCATTTCAGAGGGATTTCCCCAATGGTTGCAGTAACGGCGGTCGGACCACTTTCCTGCGGGCAAAACAAAACCCCAACTGCTTTCGCAATTGGGGTTTCGGAATTTAATCTTGACGATGACCTAC